>JBGOTH010000514.1:0-3167 GCA_041476345.1 Methylomirabilia bacterium | reverse complement strand
GTCGGCGCGTTCAGCAGCACCAACCTCGCGATGAGGCTCGTGGACGCGCTGCACGATCAGCCGGTGTCGCTGCTCGCCGCGCCGGGCTACCCGCTCATGCGCGTTCTCGTCGGCCCATTTGCGAGCCGCAACGCGGCGGAGCCGAAGCTGCGCGAGATCCGCGCGCGGGGCTACGGCGAGGCCTTCATCTCCAGTCGATAGCCCTAACGCTGCGGGGCGCCCGAGCTCTCGACGAAGTCGAATCCCCAGACGGTCACTCGATACTGGTCCCCGGTCGGTAGTCCCGGCACCCGGAAGTACGCGCGATTCAGCGCCGGCACGATCCCCGGCACCCACGCGATCCTTTGAGCCATCAGGTTCCCGGACTTGTCGAGCGTCTGCGCGAGGATTTGGACGTTCGCAGCGGCGGTGCCGTAACTGTTGTAGATGTATCCGTCGATCTCCTGCCCGGTCGGCTTCTCAGTCGGCGCCCAGTCGAGCCTGAAGTAGTGCTCCCAGCCCTGAATGGCGGTCGTGACCGTGGCTGACGGCATCACGCCCGCCCCGCGGCCGGTGCAGCCGGCCAGGGCGAGCCCGAGAAGAACTACGCCCCCGAACGTGCGAATTCCCGTCTGGCTCATGAGATCAGTCCCCCACCTAGTATCCTAAGCATACGAATTCATGGCGGTCAAACGAGACTCTTGACTGACTAGCACTCGTTGGTACACAGTGCTAACAGCATTCCTTGGGAGGAACATGCATGAAGATCCGTCCGTTGCACGATCGCATTCTGGTGGAACGCCTCGAAGAGAAGGAAGAGAAGCGGGGCGGCATCATCATCCCCGACACCGCGAAGGAGAAGCCGCAGGAGGCCAAAGTCATCGCCGTCGGTACCGGCAAGGTCACCGATGAAGGCAAGCGCCTCGCCCTCGACGTCAAGGTCGGCGACAAGATCCTTTTCGGGAAGTATTCCGGCTCGGAGGTCAAGGTCGACGACAAGGACTATTTGATCCTGCGCGAGGAAGACATCCTCGCCATTCTCGGTTAGGAGGCGACTGATTCATGCCCAAACAGCTTAGGTTCGACGAAGAAGCGCGGAGCTCGCTGCTCCGCGGTGTGAACGTGCTGGCGGCGGCCGTGAAGGCTACGCTCGGTCCGAAGGGCCGCAACGTCGTCATCGACAAGAAGTACGGAAGCCCGACGATCACCAAGGACGGCGTCACCGTCGCCAAGGAGATCGAGCTCAAGGATCCGTACGAGAACATGGGCGCCCAGATGCTGAAGGAAGTCGCGTCGAAGACGTCGGATGTGGCCGGAGACGGAACGACGACCGCCACGGTGCTGGCGCAGGCGATGTTCCGCGAGGGTCTGAAGAACGTGACCGCCGGCGCCGACCCGATGGGGCTCAAGCGTGGGATGGATGCCGCCGTGGATGCCGTGTGCGCGGAGCTGAAGAAGCTGTCGAAGTCGACGAAGGACAAGAAGGAGATCGCGCAGGTGGCGACGATCGCGTCGAACAACGACAAGACGATCGGCAACCTGATTGCGGAGGCGATGGAGAAGGTGGGCAAGGACGGCGTGATCACGGTGGAGGAGTCGAAGTCGGCCGACACCGCGCTGGACGTAGTGGAGGGGATGCAGTTCGACCGGGGCTATCTGTCGCCGTACTTCGTGACGGATCCGGAGCGGATGGAAGCGGTGCTGGAGGACGCGATCATCCTGATCTACGAGAAGAAGCTGTCGGCCATGAAGGACATGCTGCCGCTGTTGGAGCAGGTGGCGCGGACGGGCAAGCAGTTTCTGATCATCGCGGAGGACGTGGAGGGCGAGGCGCTGGCCACGCTGGTGGTGAACAAGCTGCGGGGCACGCTGAAGGCGACGGCGGTGAAGGCGCCGGGGTTCGGGGATCGGCGCAAGGCGATGCTGGATGACATCGCGACCCTGACGGGGGGCAAGGCGATCACGGAGGATTTGGGGATCAAGCTGGAGAACATCAAGATCGAGGACCTGGGCAAGGCCAAGAAGGTGGTGGTGGACAAGGACAACACCACGATCATCGACGGGGCGGGCAAGGCCTCGGCCATCGAGGGGCGGATCAAGCAGATCCGGGCGCAGATCGAGGAGACGACCTCGGACTACGACAAGGAGAAGCTGCAGGAGCGGCTGGCGAAGCTGGCGGGCGGGGTGGCGATCATCAAGGTGGGGGCGGCGACGGAGACGGCGATGAAGGAGAAGAAGGCGCGGGTGGAGGACGCGTTGAACGCGACGCGGGCGGCGGTGGAGGAGGGGATCGTGCCGGGCGGGGGGGTGGCGCTGCTGCGGGCGGCCACCGCGGTGGACAAGCTCAAGCTCGAGGGGGACGAGGCGGTGGGCGCGCGGATCGTCCGGCGGGCGCTGGAAGAGCCGATTCGCCAGATCGTCGAGAACGCGGGCCTCGAGGCCAGCGTGATCGTGGAGAAGGTGAAGAACGAGACGGTGGTCGCGCGCGGCTTCGATGCCGACAGCATGGAGTACGTCGACATGATCCAGGCGGGCATCATCGACCCGACCAAGGTCGAGCGCGTGGCGCTGCAGAACGCGGCGTCGATTGCGTCGCTCCTGCTGACCACCGAAGCGCTCATTACGGAGATCCCGGAAGAGAAGAGCGCTGCGGCTCCGCCCATGCCGCACGGCGACATGTACTAGGAGAGTTCAGTCCGCGCCATGCGTGGGCGACGGCCCGGGCCGCATCAGCGGCCCGGGCCGTATCTATATATGGGCGTTGACCTTGCGCCCTCTTATAGCGTCTGCTATCGTTAAGCGCTTCGAGGGGAGGTGAGTGCACTGCGACCATATGAAAACCTCGTGATTCTCAACGCCGCTCTCACGGAAGAGGAAAGCGCCGCGCTGCTCACGCAGCTCGGCGACACCGTGAAGGGACTGGGCGCCGAGATCACGAAAGTCGAAAATTGGGGGAAGCGCCGCCTCGCGTACGACATCGCAAAACAGCGCGAGGGAACGTACGCGGTCTTCGAACTGTCCGCCGAGCCGTCGATGATCAAGGAGTTCGAGCGGCAGCTCAAGCTCAACGAGAATGTGCTGCGCTATCTCTCGACCCAGATTCCGATCCGCAAGAAGGTCCGCGGCAAACCTCCAGAGGCTTCCCCCGCCGCCGGCGACCAAGCCGTCGGGGACACGCCGTCCACGGG
>JBGOTH010000513.1:0-3171 GCA_041476345.1 Methylomirabilia bacterium | reverse complement strand
GTCCCTCGGGCAGGCGGCGGAGCCGCTCGAGCTGCTGTTTCGCTTTGTTCCATTCGCCGACGCGCGCGAAGGCGACACCGATCCAGTGGTGCATCCACGTCGTGAGGAAATCCGCGTGCTCGAGCAGCCGTTCGCCCTGCTTGGCCAGGTCCTGCCAGATGGCGTCGTCCGTACGCGTATGACGCAGCACTTCGAGGCGCCACAGCAGCTCGATACGCTCGTACAGCGGCAACGGCGGCGCGGTGGACGCCCAGTAGTCTCGCGTCATGCGTACCTCGCCGAGGATGGCGTGCGCTTCGGCCAGGTGCCACAATAGATGCGCGTAGCGCTCCAGCGACGTCGCGCGCGCGAACGTCTCGAGCGTGTTGCGATAATCGCCCCGGGCCTGATACGCGTGACCGACCGCATGGTACGTGTAGAGATTGGTCGGGTCTTTCGCGAGCGAGCGCAGGCTCATTTCGAGCCCTTCGTCGTTGAAGCCGGACTGTTCCAGGAAGAACCCGAGCATGGTCTGGTACTGCGGCTCGTCGGGACTGACCGCGAGACTCCTGCGGGCGATGTCGACGCCCCGCCGATACTCGCCCTGGGTGATGCAGTTCAGGCCGACGAGACGCACCGCGATCCGGTCGGTCGGGTGCTCGGCGGCGATCCGCTCCAGGACCTGGTAGGTGGTGGCCGTTTCACCACGTCGCATGGCGTCGACCGCCTGCACGTGCAGACGTTCGCGCTCGTGACGCGCGGCATCCGCCAGCGAGACCGCTTGCCGCGCCGCCGCATCGGCGAGATCCACTCGCCCCATCCGCCACGCGATGTACGCCCGCGTGCACGCGGCCAACGGGAAGCGCGGGTCGAATTTCTCGGCCGCCTCCAGCGCTTCCATGGATCCGGCGCGCCAGCGCAGGAACAGGTCCACCCCGCGCTCATAGGCGGCGAGCGCGTCTGTGGACGTCGTGGATACGGCGAGCCCCGCCAGGTCCGTGCACGTCATGCGTTCCTCCCTGTTTCGATTGCGAACCGTATCGCCGCGTCCCATGCGCCACTATAATCCCGTCGAGGAGCACCATGGCGCGAATCGATCTCGTCGAGGTCTGCAAAACGCTCGGTGCCTTCCGCATCGAGAACCTGAGCCTCCGGATTCCCGACGGCCGGACCCTGGTGATCCTCGGGCCGAGCGGGTGCGGCAAGACGACGTTGCTGAGGATCATCGCGGGGCTCACCGCGCCGGAGTCCGGCGACGTGCGCTACGACGACGTCGACGTGAAAGAGACCCTGCCCGGCGCGCGGCGCATCGGCATGGTCTTCCAGAACTACGCGCTCTATCCGAGCATGAGCGCGCGCAGCAACGTCCTGTCGTACTTCCTCTTCAGGAAGAAGACGCCGGAGCTGGACGCGATCGCGAAGGCGAAGTATCAGCGCACCGCCGAGCTCATGGGCGTGGAGCTCACGGACCTCATGGATCGCAAGCCCCGCACGCTCTCCGGCGGCGAGCAGCAGCGCGTCGCCGTGGGGCGCTGCATCACGCGGGATCCCGCGCTCTTCCTGCTGGACGAGCCCTTTTCCAGCCTGGATCAGGCGCTGAGGGAGAAATATCGCGTCAGCCTGAAAATTCTGCTGAAGCAATTCGACATCACCACCGTGTACGTGACGCACGATCACTACGAGGCGATGATCCTCGCCGATCTCGTCGCCATCATGAACGTGGGCCGCATCGAGCAGGTCGGCACCTACGAGGAGATCTACGACGCGCCCCGCAACGCGTTCGTCGCGGGCTTCCTGAACCGGCACATCGGCGCCCCGCCCATCAGCTTCGTCGACGCGCACGACGTCGCGCAGTGTCGTGGGCGAGGACACGGGCGCGTCGGCGTACGCCCCGAAGACGTCGAGGTGTTACGACAGGAGTGCGCAGACGGCACGAAGGGGATCGTCGATACCAGCGTGAGCTTGCCGCTGATCAACGCGACGATCCTCGACGTCCGCGTGGGTGAGCACGAGATCCACGCGCAGGCCGGCGCGGGTGAGACGTTTCGGACCGGCGATCGGGTGTGGCTGCGCTTCAAGCGGTACCACGTGTTCGACGAAGCGGGCGTCAGGCTTCGAACCGAAGGCGCGTGATCGCCGCTTCGTCCCACTCGATACCGCAGCCGGGCTTCTCCGGAATCACGATCTCGCTGTTCTGAACCTTGAACGGCTCGGCCAGGGCAGGGCTCATCCGATTTCTAGAAAGCATCACCAATTTCTAGATACACTCATCGTCGCGATGAAGACCAAGATCGGAACCGTGTTGGACGACAAGCTGCTCCGGCAAGCGCGCTCGGTGGCGGCCCGCGAAGGGAAGCGGCTGAATCAGGTATTCGAAGAGGCGCTCTCCGAGCATCTGAAACGGAAGACCGCGATCAAACGGGGAGGCGTTGCCGCGCGCACCGCGGGCTCCCTCCGATTGTCCCGGCGCCACGTCGACCGGATCCTGCGGGAGGAGCCGGGGATTTTCGGAGAGTGATTCTCGCCGCGATTCCCGAGGGCGCGGCCGTCTTCATCGACGCCAACGTGTTCGTCTACCACTTCGTCGGCGCTTCGCCGCAATGCACCGGGCTGCTCGCTCGATGCGAAAGCGGCGAGCTCCGCGGCTCGACATCCGCGCTGGTGCTCGCCGAGGTGGCGCACCGGCTCATGATGATCGAGGCCGTCGAACGAAAGCTCGTCTCGACCGGCAACGTCGCTCGCAAGCTCGCCCGACGGCCCGAATTGGTCAAACGGCTCACGGTCTCCGAGCCAAGCATCCAGGCGATCGCGGCGATGGGGATCGAGATCGTGGCGGTGACGGAGGCCACGCTCCAACTCGGCCTGCGGTATCAGCAACGCTACGGGCTCCTGACGAATGACTCGCTCGTCGTCGCGACCATGCTGCAGCACGGCCCGCGCCTGCTCGCCACCGCCGATCGACGTCTCTCGATCGTGGACGAGTTGGACATCGCTGCCCCCACGGATCTTGCCGCGACGTCATAGCTGCGCGCGCGCCGTAGGGTACACTCACCGCCATGAGTAACGTCACCTGGACCTCCGAGACCGTTCGCATCGCCGGTGTCGCTTTACACGTTGCGCGTGCGGGTAAGGGCCCCACGCTGTTGCTCCTGCACCACGACATCGGCACGCTCGAGCGAGTACCGTTCTACG
>JBGOTH010000512.1:0-3175 GCA_041476345.1 Methylomirabilia bacterium | reverse complement strand
CGAGTCCGCGCTGGCCGACGTGACCCAGTTGGGACTCTGGGATGCGGAGTTCTATCGTCTGAAGGGTGAGCTCGTGCTCGCGAGCGATTCCGCGGCCGAAGCGGAAGCGGAGGGCGCGTTCCGTCACGCGATCAACATCGCCCGGCGGCAGCGTGCCAAGTCGTGGGAGCTTCGCGCGGTGATACGCCTGAGCGCACTCTGGCACCGTCAGAGGAAGCACGCGGAGGCGATCCGCCTCCTCGAGGAAGCGTATTCATGGTTCACCGAGGGCCTCGACACCTCGGACTTGCGCGAGGCCCGCGCGCTCCTCGACGAGATCCGGAGCGGATCGCCCAGGGCCTCCTGCTAACGGGCGAGCGTCTTTCCGACCTCGGTCACCGTCGGCGGCGTCGGCGCGTCCTTCCAGCCCGAGAGCCGCCGATAGACTTCGGCGCCGGCTTCGTGGAACTGCCCGGGAACGCCGGCCGCGGCGAAGCTCGCGGCGAGCTCCTCCATCTCACCGACGAAGCGCCACGCCTTGCGCGCGGTGCCGGCGACGGCGTTCTCCGAGCGCTTGGTCAGCTCGGGCTGCGAGATCGCCCACTCGCGCAGCAGCGCTTCGTCGACGCCTTCGTGCATCGCATACGCGCGGACGGCCATGAGCAGCGCCTGCTGCGTCTTGTTCCATCCCGCGTACGCCATCTTGATCGCGGACGCCGCGCCGATCGGGCCCTCGAGCGGGATCGCCTGAAGGAGCCCGCCGTTCAGCATCGCCGCGACGTCGGCAGCACCGGCGCCGGAGAGATAGAGCCGCGTCACGCCGGGCTTACGCGGCGGCGGGCCGATGATGCCGCCGTCCACGAACTTCCCGCCGGCCGCCGTGACGATCGCGCCGACCTTGCGCGTCGACGCGGGCGAGATCGCGTTGCCGTCGACGTAGACACCGGTGAAGCGGTACGCAGCCACCTGCTTCGCGACGTCGACCGCCGACGCGGGCGGGCAGACGGAGAGGATCACCTGCGACTCGGCGACGAGACGGGCAAGCGTGCCCGCGTCTTCGAGCCCGTCCGCCTCCGCGCGCTTGCGCGTCGCTACGCCGCGCCCCTCGGACACCCAGAGGACCCGCGCGCCCGCCGCACGCGCGCTCGCGCCCACGCCACTTCCCATCTCGCCCGGATGCAGCACCCCGATCGTCGTCATATCAGGTCCTCTCTGTATAGGAGCGCTTACTCGGTGCCCACGTGGGTGGATGTTTGCAAGCCCCGTGGCTCCACTCAACTTTGCTTGGAAGTACTCATCCGATGACCCTGCCGCCCATCACCCGGATAGTATCGCCCGTCACGTACGACGACGCGTCCGAGGCGAGGAACACGCACGCATCCGCGATGTCCTCCGGACGGCCGAGACGTCGCAGCGGAATCTCCTTCACCTGTTCCGGGGCGCCGGGCGGCCGCTGCTGGAATTCCGGATACCACTCCGCGTAGCGCCGCTCGGTGTCGACGAAGCCGGGAATGACCATGTTGGCGCGAATGCCGAACGGTCCGAGCTCCGCGGCGAGCGAGCGGATGAGGCCGAGCAGTCCCGACTTCGCGGCGGTCACGGCCGCGGTGTTCGGGCGCCCGGTGATGGCGGACTGCCCGCCGAGCGCGATGATGCTCCCGCGCTTGCGGTCTTTCATCCCCGGCACGACGGCGCGCGCCAGGTAGAACGCCGAGTGCAGATCGACCGCCATCACGCGGTGCCAATCCTCGATCGTCGTCTCGGCGATCGACTTGTGCGGGCGGATCGCCGCGTTGCAGACGAGCACGTCGATCGCGCCGAGCTCCGCGATTCCCTGCTTCACCATGGCGTCGACGGCGACCGCGTCACCGATGTCGCCGAGGACGCCGACGGCGCGGGCGCCGGCCTTCCGGCACTCGTCGGCGACGCCGTCGAGCTCGGCCTGATTGGCCCGCGTATTCAGCACGAGGTCGGCGCCCTCGGCGGCGAAGGCGAGCGCGATGGCCCGGCCGATGTTGCGGCTGGCGCCGGTGACGAACGCGGTCTTGCCCTTCAAGCTCACTCGGCTATAGTCCATGCATTCGTCCTCCTCAGGAGACCTCATGCGCATCCACAATCTCTACACCGACGCGAACGGACAATCCCATTTCCGCGACATCCAGGTCGACTGGGCCGAAGAGACCAAATCGGGCAAGCTCTCCAAGCGCCTGCCCGCCACGGGCATCATCTTCCGCCAGGTGCAGCCCAGCTACGACCTCGACTGGCATCCCGCGCCGCGGCGCCAGTACATCATCAACCTCGACGCCGGCGTGCAGATTACCGCCGGCGACGGCGAGGCCCGCGTGATCGGCGCCGGTGAAGTGATCCTCGTGGAGGATACGACGGGCAAGGGCCATCTCTCCAAGGCCGTGGACGGCAAGCTCCGCCACTGCATCTTCGTGCCCATCGAGTAACCCGTGTCCCGGGTCGCCTTCGGCATCAGCTTCGGCTCCGCGACGCCGCTCATGCGCCGCGAGGACACGCAGCGGTTCATGGACCTCGTGAAGATGGCGGACGACTACGGCGCCGCCGCCCTCGGCACGTTCGACACGGCGTTCATCGGCGGGGACGCGTACGTGCGGGCGACGCTGATCGCTCAGGCCTCGTCGCGCGCGCGCGTGGGCTTGCGCCCGACCAACCCCCTCACCCGCGAGCCGCAGATCATGGCGGCGTTCCTCGCGTCGATCGACACGCTCACGGACGGCCGCGCCTTCATGGACATCGCGAGCGGCGACAGTGCCGTCTTCAACATCGGCCTGAAGGCGGCATCCCGCGCGCGGATCGAAGACTACGTGACGTGCGTGCGCGACCTGATCGCGAAGGGCGAAGGCGCGTACCAGGGGCGGCCGCAGCGGGTGCGGTGGGCATCCACGGCGGTGCGCCCGCGCGTGCCGATCTCCATCTGCGCCGAGGGCCCGAAGACGCTGCACCTCGGCGGACGTATCGGCGACGGCGTCGTCGCGGGCACCGGGCTCTTGCCCGAGGTCATCAAGGACACGATTCAACGCGTGCACGTCGGCGCCCGCGAAGCGGGCCGCCGTCCCGAAGACGTCGAGATCTGGTTCACGGCGCGGAGCTCGCTGCACGACGACAGCGCGAAGGGCATCGAGAACGTGAAGGCGTCGGTCTCGTCGATCCTCAACCACTCGATGCGCTT
>JBGOTH010000511.1:0-3177 GCA_041476345.1 Methylomirabilia bacterium | reverse complement strand
GCTACACAAGATCCAGAACCAGCTCTTCGATCTCGGCAGCGAGCTGGCCACGCCGCCCGGCGCCGAGTACGAAGGCCAGTTCAAGTTCACCGAGGCGGAGGTGAAGGGCCTCGAGGAGCTGATGGACCACTGCCAGAAGGACTTGGCACCCCTGAAGTCGTTCACGCTGCCGGGCGGCGGCCGCATCAACGCGTTCATGCACATGGCCCGCACGGTGTGCCGGCGCTTCGAGCGTCAGGTCTTACGGCTGTCGCGTGAAGAGCCCGTCAACGAGTGGGACATCAAGTACGTCAATCGACTCAGCGACGTGTTCTTCGTGCTCGGTCGTTGGGTGGTCAAGCACATGGGCGAGAAGGAGTATCTCTGGGAGCGCGGGCTCTCCGCGCACCGGCGCCCGCGCAAGAAAGTCTGAGTCAGGCCAGCTACCGTTTCCGCTTTCCGCCGTCCACATTCCCGAGGAACGCGAGCGCCGCGTCGTTCCACGCCTCCGGCTGATCGCGGTTGGCGAAGTGGCTCGCCGGGGATAGCACGACCAGCTTCGAGCCGCGGACCTTCTTGTGCATCACCTTCATCGGCTCGAGGGACGGATCACGGTCGCCGCCGATCAGCAGGGTCGGGACTCGGATCGTCGCGAGCTGGTCGGTGATGTGGTCCATGGCCAGGAGGGCGCGGAGGGCGTTGGCGTAGCCCACCGGGGTGAGGCGACGGTAGTACGCGTAGAACTCGTCCTTCGTGCTCGGGTCGAGCGCGAGGCGCTCGCGAACGTTCGGGTTCGACGCCATCGCGAACTCCGCCATCGCGTCCATGCCCTGATCGAGCGTCACCTTGATCGACTGCGCGCGCATCAGAATGTGGTCGACCGACAGCGGCAGCCCGGCGGCCGAGGAGGAGTTGGTCACCAGCAGCGACCGGACGCGTCCCGGGAAGCGGAGCGTGAAGCGCGTCGCGATGCCCGCGCCGAGCGACAGCCCGCCCACGTGCGCCGTGCGGATCTTCAGACCGTCGAGCACCGCCTCGAGGTCGAGCGCCCAGCGCGCGAAGGAGTACTTCGCGGGATCCGCGGGGCTGTCCGAGCGCGCGTGCCCGCGCGGCTCCCAGAGCACGACGCGATGGCGCGCGGCGAGGGCGTCGCGGTTCGTGTCCCACAGGTCGGCGTTGCCGCCGATCCCGTAGGCGAGCACGAGCGGCGTGCCCTCCCCGTGCTCTTCGTAGTAGAGCTTCACGCGATCGTCGGTCCGGACGAACGGCATCGAGCGCTGATGTTACCGGCCTTGACAGGGCTCGGCCCGATTCAGTATTTTTGAACTCGGATTAAGCAGGGATGAAGGTCCGCCTCCGCCTCACCGTGAACGACGAACCCCACGAGGTCCTCGTGGCGTCCCACAAGACGCTGCTCGAGGTGCTGCGCGAGGACCTCGGGCTCACGGGCACCAAGCACGGCTGCGAGCTCGGCGAGTGCGGAACTTGCACCGTGCTGATGGACGGCCTGCCGGTGCTCTCCTGCCTCGCGCTGCCGGCTGACCTCGAGGGGCGCCGGATCGCCACGGTCGAGGGGATGGCCGACGGCGGGCACCTCCATCCGCTCCAGCAGGCGTTCGCGGAGCTCGGCGCCGCGCAGTGCGGCTACTGCACGCCCGGCATTCTCCTCACCGCGCAGGCGTTGCTCCGGGACCGCCCGAGCCCCACGCGCGACGAGATCCGCGAGGCACTCGCCGGCAACCTCTGCCGCTGCACCGGCTACACGAAGATCCTCGACGCCGTCGAATTGGCCGCCCTACGAATGTCATGACGGCTAAAAACCGCTTCACCGTCGTCGGGCGGCCGCTGCCGAAGATCGACGCGTGGGCGAAGGTCACCGGCGAGACCAGGTACGCCGACGACCTCGTCATGCCGCGCATGGCGTACGGCAAGCTGCTGCGCAGCGCGCACGCGCACGCGCTCATCACGGGCATCGACACGACGCGGGCGCGCGCGTTGCCGGGCGTCTTCGGCGTCATCACCGGCGCCGATCTCCCGCGCGTGAAGTTCGGGATCCTCCCCGTGTCCCAGGACGAGGAAGCGCTTTGTGTCGAGAAGGTCCGGATGGTCGGCGACGCGGTCGCGGCGGTGGCCGCCGTCGACGAGGAAACGGCCGAGCGCGCGTGTGAGCTGATCGAGGTCGACTACGAGCCCTTGCCGGCACTCATGTCGATCGAAGCGTCGCTCGCCCATCCCGAGGTGCGCATCCACGAGTACGGCGACGGGCCCAACGTCCACAAGAACGTCTCGCTGCAATTCGGTGACGTCGACGCCGCGTTCGCGGGCGCCCACCTCGTGCGCGAGGACGTCTTCTACTTCGAGGGCAACACGCACCTGCCGATGGAGCAGCACGCGGCCGTCGCCCACTGGGGCCCGGACGGCAAGCTCACGCTGTGGTCGTCCACGCAGACGCCGCACTACGTGCACCGCTTGCTCGCGAAGATCCTGGACGTCCCCGGCGCGCACATCCGCGTGATCGCGACGCCCGTCGGCGGCGGGTTCGGGGGCAAGCTCGATCCGTTCGCGCACGAGATCGCCGCGTGCAAGCTGTCGCAGCTCACGGGCCGCCCGGTGAAGATCGCGCTCACGCGCGAGGAAGTCTTCTACGTCCACCGCGGCCGCCATCCCGTCCTCATGTGGATCAAGACCGGGTTCACGAAGCAGGGCGACATCACCGGCTGCCATCTGAAGACGTGGCTCGACGGCGGCGCCTACGGCTCGTACGGAGTGGCCTCGACGTTCTACACGGGCGTGATCAATCCGGTCACGTATAAGATGCCCGTCTACAAATTCGAGGGCGCGCGCGTGTTCACGAACAAGCCGCCGTGCGGCCCCAAGCGGGGGCACGGCACGCCGCAGCCGCGCTTTGCGCTCGAATGCCAGCTCGACAAGGCGGCCGAGCAGCTCGGCCTCGATCCCGCCGACATGCGGCGGCGCATCGTCGCCGATCCGTTCACCAAGACCGCGAACCACCTCACGGTGACGACGATCGGCCTCGGGGAGTGCATCGACAAGGTGGTGGAGGCATCGGGATGGCGCGACAAGCGCGCCGCGTTCGCGAAGGGCGTCGTCACCGGCGATCGCACGATCGGCGAGCGCACGCGCAAAGGCATCGGGATCGCGTGCTCCGCCTACATGACGGGCGCGGGCACCGCGATC
>JBGOTH010000510.1:0-3181 GCA_041476345.1 Methylomirabilia bacterium | reverse complement strand
GGATGCGTCGATGCGCCGGCGCTCGGGGCCGCCGTGCTCGCGACATGGGGCCTGCCGGAGCGCGTGCACCAGGTGGTGGCGCAGCAGGACCATCCACGGCTCCTCGGGCCGCAGGAGCTCGACGGCTTCGTCGCGGAGATCGGCGTGCTGTACCTCGCGCGCGCTTGCCATGACGGCGCGCTCGGCGGCGCGGCGCCACCACCGTACGCCGGCGAGTACATGACGCAGCTCGGGCTCAAGGAGACGGACTGCGCCAAGTTCTGTCGCGACACGCTCGGTCCCGCCATCGCCAGGAAGGGAGATGGCGTGCCGGCCGTGCTGCGCGTGTGGCTCCAGGCGCACGCGACGACACGCGAGCATCCGCCATCGAACCGTTTCACGATCGATTCACCGTGACGGTCGTGAACGTCACTCTCGCGCGAGACGTCGCGGGTCCACCGGGCGGCCGTCCAGCAGCACCTCGTAGTGCAGATGCGGCGCCGTGCTGCGCCCGCTGTTACCCGTCAGGCCGATGACCTGTCCGCGCTCTAAGCGCTGGCCGCGCGTCACGCTGATCTTCTGCAGGTGGCCGTAGCGGCTTTCGATCCCCGCGCCATGGTCGAGGAACACGCTCTGTCCATAGCCCTCGCTCGTCCCGGTGAATCGCACGACGCCCGCCGCCGTCGCTTGCACGGGCGTACCGAGGTTCGCCGCGAGATCGATGCCCGCGTGGAGCTCCGGCTCGCCCGTCCACGGCGACAGGCGCGGGCCGAACGGTGAATTGAGCGCGCTACGCAGCGGCAGCCGTGCCGGGAGAGCGGCGAGGAAGCTGCCCGTCTCGCGCGTCGCGTGCGCGAGCGCGCGGAGGCGCCGGCTTTCCTCGCGCACGTACGCGACGAGCACGTCGATCTCGTCGACCGCCGTGCGCTCGGGCCCGCCGATGCCAACGGGCGCGGCGCGCTGCGGCCCGCCGAGCGATTTCAGAACCTCCGCGTGCAACGTCTCCCACGTGCGCATCTCGTCGCGCACCTCGCCGAGTCGTCGCCGCAGCGGTGCCACCGCGCGCGCGTGCCGTTCGAGATAGTCGTTGGCTGCGACGAGCGCTGCGCGCTCGCGATACAAGCTCACGTAGTGGAAGAGCGCCGCACCGTTCGCGACGACGCCGATCACCGTGAGCGTGAGAATGGTGTTCGCGAGCCGACGCCGGATCGACATCCAGTGGACGGGTCGCCCGTCGCCACGGACCACCAGCAGGTTGAGGTCGGATCCCTCCAGTCGCAGGTACCTCGCTTCCCTCGAGTCGACGCCGGAGGATGACGTCGCAAGAACGACGCCATCTCGGAGACGTCGCGGAAGTGTTGATTTCACAGGCCACAGCGACGAAGAGCAGATCCCACGCCCGGCGCACTGGTAAGAGATCGACCAGCCGGCAACCGTGAGCTAGACGCCGGCAGGACGGAGCAGGATCTTCAGGACCACGCGGCGGCTTCGCTGCGGATCGAGGTGTCCGGCTTCGTCGTACACGAGATCCTGCTTGCCCCTTCCGCTCGCGGACGCGAGCTGCAAGAAACAGGCGTGCACCGTCGGGACGGTCGTCGCGATCGCCTCGAGACCCCGGACCAGCACCTGGAACGATCGCTCCTGGCTCAGCTTCAGATTCAGCGCGTCACGGCCCAGGTCGTCCGTGTGTCCCTCGATGACGATCCCCGCGATCTGATCGCGAAGGACGCCGCAGAAGGTCAGCGCGTACCGCGGCATGAACTCCGTCAGGAAGCGATCGCCCGCCGGCGCGAGCGTGCTCTTGCCGAACTCGAAGTTCAACACGCTGTCCGGAATGGCGACACGGAGAATCCCTGGGTTGGAGACGTCACGCTCGAGCGACAGCTCGCTCGGCAACGCTTGCCGTAGCGCGCTCCACACACGCTCGCTGGCGGCCTCCGGCTGCGGGTGTCGTGCGAGTCGAGGTGGCGTCTCGATCGAGCGGGAGGCGCTGACGGTGACGACCAGCAGCAGGATGAAGATGACCGCGAGAGAGGTCATCAGGTCAGAGATCCCGACCGTGACCGAGTGCGCGGCGCTGCTCCGACGCCACGAACCGTGCCGACGATCATCCAAAGCGCCGCTCTCGTGGGCTCGGCCGACGCACGAGCCGCGGGGAGCTCGTCTCGGTCGGATCGATACGCTCCGACAGACCCTGGACCGCGGCCGCCAACGTGTCGATCGACGTGCGTAGCTGCTCCTGGAGCTCGCCGTCGACGCTCGGACCGTCCGACAAGGTGCGGCGGGACGCGCGATGGTGGTCAAGCGCGTCGAGCAGCTCTTCGACCGTCCGGCGCGGGAACGACTCTTCGAGGAGCGTCAGAAATTCGGCGTATCGATCGAGGAGGCGTCGCACGGTCGGGCGCTCGACGAGCACGAACACGTTCGCGCACACCAACGCAACGATCGAGGTGAGGAATTTCCCCGCGAGTCCGTTGATGAGTCCCTGGATGCCGGTGACGACCGTGCCGTCGGCGTGCAGTCGGTTCAATCCGGCACAAATCGCGACGAACGTCAGCAGCAGACCGAGCCCGGTGATCAGCGACGGCACCTGCGCGTAGAACGCGAGATCGATCGAGCGCCGGAGCGTCGCCTCCTCGGTGAAGAATTCCTCCGCGCGGCGCGTGCTGAAGATCCGTGGCTCCTTGAACCACACCACGTGCTCGATCAGCAGCGTCTTGCGGAACTGGACCCACGGCCGCCGGAAGGTGCCGGTCGCCCGCATCTCCGCGTCGAGCTCGGTGAGCTGCTCGAAATCGGTCTCCTTCCGTCCAGCCGGCTTGCCTGCAGCCGGTGTGTCACGCCGATCGACGGTGGCGCGATCGAACGCCTGCTTCAGATCCGCGGGCTCGATGTCTTCCGCAAACGAGGTGAGCCGGGGCGAAAGGGCAACGAATGGGGCGGCCGCGCGCGACGCGTCCACGCAGAGCCGGGTGACGTGCCAGCCGAAGAACAGCAACAAGCCGAGCGAGCCAACCCAGCTCAGGAGCGGGCTCGTGAGTCCGCCGATGGCAACGTCGTGCGTGAGCACGGACAGCATCATCAGGCCGATGAGATTCACGATGTGTGCCAGGGCCGCGACGGCCAGCGGTCGCAATTGCCCGGGAAATCGGGGGCTCGCCCGCGTGATCGCCCGCGGGGGCGGAAAATCTTGCCGAGCACG
>JBGOTH010000509.1:0-3195 GCA_041476345.1 Methylomirabilia bacterium | reverse complement strand
TGTCGCGCTGATGCGCAGCGATCTCTCGCCGCGGGGTGCCCGTTACACGACGCTCGCGGCGGTACCGATGGCACCCCGACCGGATGTATCCCAACCGGGACATTGACCCTACCCCTCGGGCCTCGTAGTATGCGTGGCAAGTAAAGCCTTCAAGGAGAACCGTATGGCGGAAGCGAAGAACGACCGGCGGCAGGCCTTGGACCTCGCCATTTCGCAGATCGAGCGGCAGTTCGGGAAGGGCGCCGTCATGCGCCTCGGTGCCCGCGGGGCATTCGAGGAGATCGCGACCATCCCGACGGGTGCGATCTCGCTCGATGTTGCGCTCGGTGTGGGCGGCCTTCCGCGTGGACGCGTCACGGAGATCTACGGGCCGGAGTCGTCGGGCAAGACCACCGTGGCCCTGCACGTGGTGGCCGAGGGCCAGCGCCTCGGGGGCACCGCCGCCTTCATCGACGCCGAGCATGCGCTCGATCCCATCTACGCCAAGAAGCTCGGCGTCAACACGGACGAGCTGCTCATCTCCCAGCCCGACACCGGTGAGCAGGCGCTCGAGATCGCGGAGACGCTCGTGCGCTCCAACGCGGTCGACGTGATCGTCATCGACTCGGTCGCCGCGCTCGTGCCGCGCGCCGAGCTCGACGGCGACATGGGCGATTCCCTCCCCGGCCTCCAGGCACGGCTCATGTCGCAGGCGCTGCGCAAGCTCACCGCCGCGATCTCGCGGTCGGGCGCGGTGATCATCTTCATCAACCAGATCCGCGAAAAGATCGGGGTCATGTTCGGATCGCCCGAGACCACCAGCGGCGGGCGCGCGCTCAAGTTCTACGCGTCGATCCGCCTCGACATCCGCCGCATCGAGACGCTCAAGCAGGGGACCGAGGCGATCGGCTCGCGCACCAAGGTCAAAGTCGTGAAGAACAAGCTCGCGCCGCCGTTCCGCGAGGCCGAGTTCGACATGATCTACGGCGAGGGAATCTCGAAGTCCGGCACCATTCTCGACGCCGGCGTGGAGCAGAACATCATCGAGAAGTCCGGCACCTGGTTCAGCTACAAGAACGAGCGGATCGGGCAGGGTCGGGAGAACGCCAAGCGGTGGTTGCAGGAGAACCCGGTCGTCCTCGCGGACCTCGAGGCGAAGATCCGCGAGACCCTCGGCCTCCGCGCCCCCACACCGGTGAAGTAAGCCGCATCCGTCATGGCGGGGCGTCGTCGCTCGCCGGCGAACGACGTCCCGCGCGTTCTCGATGCAAAAGCCGCGCGTCTTGTCGCCGCGGACCTCCTGTCCCGTCGCGCGTGGACGCAGGTCGAGCTGACGCGGCGACTTGTTCGTCGTGGCGCTCCGGCCGACGTCGCTGCGGCGGTGGTGGCTGACCTCATCGCGCGCGGCCACGTGGACGACGCCGCCTTCGCCCGACACTTCGTCGACACCCGCGCGGCCCGCGGCTACGGCGCCGCGTGGCTGTCCGCCGGCCTCCGCGCGCGCGGCGTGAGTTCTGCGCTGATCGCTTCGGCGCTCACCGAGCTCGACACCGGCGCGCAGCTCGATCACGCCCGCGCCGTGGCGCGGCGACGGTTGCCGGCATTGCGCAAGGTGTCGCCGGAGCGTGCGGCCGCCAGGGTGCGCGATCAACTGTTGCGCCGGGGGTTCCCGAGCAGCGTCGTGATACGCGTCCTCCGTGAGGTACTCCGCGTCGCCGACTGACGGGGAGCACCTCCCGCCCCTTCAATTCCGCGGTGTTAGAATGAACGGCCTATGAAGGGCTCCGAGATTCGGGAGGCGTTTCTCCGCTACTTCGAACGAAACGGGCATGCCCGCGTGCCGTCCTCGCCGCTGGTCCCCGCCGGCGATCCCACGCTGCTGTTCACCAACGCGGGCATGGTGCAGTTCAAGGGGGTCTTCCTCGGTGACGAGCGCCGCAACTACGTTCGCGCCACCACGTCGCAGAAGTGCGTGCGGGCGGGCGGCAAGCACAACGATCTCGAGAATGTAGGGCGGACCGCCCGGCATCACACCTTCTTCGAGATGCTCGGCAACTTCTCCTTCGGTGACTACTTCAAGGACCAGGCGATCCACTATGCCTGGGAGCTCCTCACAAAGGACTTCGGACTCGACAAGAGTCGGATGGTCGCGACCGTCTACACCGACGACGACGACGCATTCGCGCTGTGGAAGAAGATCGCCGGCCTCGGTGCCGACCGCATCTTGCGTCTCGGCGAGAAGGACAACTTCTGGGCGATGGGCGACACCGGCCCGTGCGGGCCGTGCTCGGAGGTCCACTTCCACCAGGGCGACCACGTCCCTTGCGCCGAAGAGGCGGCGGGCCGGCGGTGCCTCGGCGCCGCGTGCGAGTGCGACCGCTGGCTCGAGATCTGGAACCTCGTCTTCATGCAGTTCAACCGCGACGCAACTGGGACGATGACCCCGTTGCCGCGGCCGTCCATCGACACGGGGATGGGTCTCGAACGGATCGCCGCCGTCTTGCAAGGCAAGCAGTCGAACTGGGACACCGACCTCTTCGTGCCGTTGATCGCCCGCGTGGCCGATCTCGCGGGCAAGCGCTACGGCGCCTCGGAGGACGACGACGTCTCGATGCGCGTGGTCGCGGATCACGGGCGGACGGCGGCGTTCCTCATCGGCGACGGCGTGATGCCCTCGAACGAATGGCGCGGGTACGTGCTGCGCCGGATCATGCGGCGCGCGATGCGACACGGTCGGATGCTGGGCCTCACCGAGCCCTTCCTGTGGAAGACGATGGCGTGGGTGAACGACGCCATGCGCGACGCCTATCCGGAGCTCGTCGCGTTGCAGCCGCGCATCGAAGAGACCGTCCGCGACGAGGAGGAGCGGTTCGCGGCGACGCTCGAAACCGGCGTGCAGAAGATCGAGGACTACGTCAAAGGAATGAGTGCACATGAAACAGTTGACGGCCACGGGACGTCAAGGTCAATAGACGGCGCGTTTCTCTTCAAGCTCTACGATACGTATGGCTTTCCGCGCGATCTCTCGGAGGAGATCTTCCAGGACAAGGGTTGGCGGATCACCGACGCGACCAACGCGGCGTGGGAATCCGAGATGTCGGCGCAGCGCGAGCGCGCGCGCGCCGGCGCGAGCTTCGGCCTCACGTCGGGCGCGGATGCGCTGGCGATCTACCAGCGGCTGTCCACGGAGCTGCCGAAGATCGAGTTCGTCGGGTA
>JBGOTH010000508.1:0-3215 GCA_041476345.1 Methylomirabilia bacterium | reverse complement strand
CGTGATGCGCTCCTGCGCGTCGATCTCGTACGTCAGCTCGAAGCCGTGCACGTTGTCGTGCATGGAGTGGAAGAGGCGCAGGCCGTTCCCGACGCGCTCGATGCGCGCCACCTTGCGCCGGACGAACACACGCAATTGGCCCGGACGCGGGCTGTAGAGATCCGGCTGCATCGGCGAGACGACCGTGCGCGTGCCGAAGAGTGCCTTGCCCGCATCGCTGTACGCGAAGCACGACTCGGGGAGATCGATCCAGCCGGCGGTGTCGAGCTGCCAGCATTCCCACGCGCTCTCGACCGCCCGCTCCGCGCGCGCGCGCGGAAGCTTCGCGACCTGACGGGCGAGGCGCGCGACTTCGATCATCGCGTCGACGACGAGCGCTCCGCCGGCGCCGTGCCCCACCGCGTGCGCGACGGCGTATGTGAGGCCGCCGATCATCCTGGTGCCGGCGAGCTTCGGCACGGCGGCGATGACGGCGGGATCGACGTCGCCGCCGACCGCCTGCGCGCTCGCCTCACGAATTAGATATTCGGGCGACGGCAGCGCCACGCAGCGGAGCTCGAGCGCGCGATCGGGCTCGGTGAGGCGCACCGTGTGCGTGAACGCGTCGTCGTGCGTGTTGTCCGTGACGCCGTCGCTCACGCGCTCGTAACTCTCGCGTCCCCGGAGCACGAGCGGTTCAAGCATCGCGGGGCCGCCACCGCCTGAGACGCAGGCTGTTCGTGACCACGGACACCGACGAAAACGCCATCGCGGCGCCCGCGAGCACCGGCGAGAGGAGGACTCCCCACACGGGATAAAGCACGCCCGCGGCGACGGGGATGAGCACCGCGTTGTAGCCGAACGCCCACCCGAGGTTCTCCTTGATGATGCGGATCGTACGGCGCGAGAGATCGACCGCCGCCACCACGGCGCGGACGTCGCCGCGCATCAGCGTCACATCCGCCGCCTCGATCGCCACGTCCGTGCCGGAGCCCATCGCGATCCCGACGTCCGCTTGCGCGAGCGCGGGCGCGTCGTTGATCCCGTCGCCGACCATCGCGATGATCTTCTTCCCCCCTTCGCGCAGCCGGGTCATTTCCGCCGCCTTCGCGTCGGGCAATACCTCGGCGATCACGTGCGTGATGCCGGCCTGCCGCGCGATGGCCTCCGCCGTCACGCGGTGGTCGCCCGTCAGCATGACAATCTCGAGGCCGCGCGCGCGAAGAGCCGCGATCGCCGCCGTCGTATCGGGCTTGAGGGCATCCGCCGTCGCGATGAGGCCGAGCAGGCGGCTGCCGAGCGTGATGAAGATCACCGTCTTGCCTTGCGTCGCGAGCGTCGTGGCGCGCTCGGCGAATGCGCCGAGATCGATGCCGCGCGTCTTCATCAAGCGGCGGTTGCCGAGGAACACGTGTCCGTCCGGGCCGCGCCCCCGAATGCCTTGTCCGGGAATGGCGGTGAACTCGGTGACGGGGGGCAGGGCGAGACCGCGCTCCTTCGCGAGGCCGACGATCGCCTCGCCGAGCGGATGCTCCGAGCCTTGCTCCACCGCGGCCGCGAGCGCGAGGACGTCGTCTTCGGTCATCGTGGATGCCGATATTACGTCGGTGACCGTCAGGCGTCCCACCGTGAGCGTGCCGGTCTTGTCGAACACGACGACGTCGATGCCGCCGAGCCGCTCGAGCGCCGCCGCGTTCTTGATGAGCACCCCGTGCTCCGCGCCCTTGCCCGTTCCCACCATGATCGCCGTCGGTGTGGCGAGGCCCATCGCGCACGGGCAGGCGATGACGAGCACCGCCACCGCGTTGGTCAGCGCGTACAGCAGGGACGGCGACGGGCCGAGGAGCGCCCACGCCGCGAACGTCAGGGCCGCGATCACGAGGACGACGGGCACGAAGACGGCGGCTACGCGATCGGCGAGGCGCTGGATCGGCGCGTGCGAGCCTTGCGCTTCCGCGACGAGCCGGATGATCCGCGCGAGCGTCGTGTCGGCGCCCACGCGCGCGACGCGGAACACGAAGCTGCCGGTGCGATTCATGGTGCCGCCGGACACGTTCGTGCCGGGCTCCTTCTCGACCGGCACGCTCTCGCCCGTCAGCATCGACTCGTCGACGGTGGACCGGCCTTCCACGACGACGCCATCCACGGGCACGCTCTCGCCGGGACGGATCCGCACGAGATCGCCTACGACGACGTCCTCGGTCGGCACGTCGACGTCGCGGCCGTCGCGCAGCACGCGCGCCGTGCGCGGCGCCAGCTTCATCAGTCGGCGAATCGCCTCCGAAGTCCGGCCGCGCGCGCGCACCTCGAGCCACCGGCCGAGCAGGACGAGCGTGATGACGACCGCCGAGGTCTCGTAGTAGGTCATGGCGCCGAGGTCCATGAACGCGTGCGGCCAGACAGTGACGGCGACGCTGAACAGGTAGGCCGCGTTCGTGCCGAGCGACACGAGCGTCGCCATGCTCGCCGAGCGATAGCGCAGGTCGTGGAAGAACCCGAGGTGAAATTGAGATCCCACCCAGAGCTGCACCGGTGTCGCGAGCACGAAGAGCAGCCACGGATTGCGCAGGATCGTGGGCGCCCACGGAAAGACCTCGGGCATGCTGCCGATCACGATGGGGACGGACAGGATCACGCCCGCGATAACCTTGCGGCGCACCGCGCGCTGCTCTTCGGCGCGCACGGTCTCCGTTTCATCAGGCGTGCCGGCGGCGCGCGGAGCTGCCAGGTCGTAGCCGGCAGCCGACACCGCCGATTGCAACACGGCGAAATCGGTCCGCGCGGGGTCGAAGGCGACGCTCGCCTGCTCGGTCGCGAGATTCACCGACGCGTCTTCGACACCGGCGACGTCCCGGAGCGCCCGCTCGACCTTACCCACGCACGCGGAGCAGTGCATGCCCCGCACCGGCGCCGTGACGCGTTCCATCGTGGACGGCGCCATCACTTTCCCCGGAAGCGCGTGAAGACGTCGAGTAGCTCGTCGATCTTCCGCTGGCGGTCGTTCTTCGAGCCCGATCGGAGGGCGTCCGCCACGCACGATTCGATGTGATGACCGAGCAGGAGCTTCTTCACCTGATCGAGCGCGCCTTGCACGGCGGCCACCTGCAGGAGAATGTCGACGCAGTACGCGTCGCCGGCGATCATCCGCTGGAGACCCTGCACCTGCCCTTCGATCCGCCGGAGCCGCCCGGTAGCCTTGCCTTTCGTCGTCTCGTCGATCATCGATACCCCCAGGG
>JBGOTH010000507.1:0-3223 GCA_041476345.1 Methylomirabilia bacterium | reverse complement strand
TCCTCGAAGCCGCGGATGGTCGAGATCCGCACGGGCTCCGCACCCGACAGCGCCGACTTGAGCGAGGTGAGGTCGAGGCCGCTCGTGTCGCGCACGTTGCGCACGCAGTTCCGGTAGCCGAAGTCCGGTGACACCGTGAAGGTCGCGCGCACCTCGGTGATGAGCTCGAGCCACTGGCGCGGGCTGCGGAGATCCGGCGGCAAGAGCCAGACCGGCGCGGCCATGAGCGGCGGCGTGAACGACAATCCGATCAGCCCCATGTCGTGATAGAGCGGCAGCCACGACACGACGCGATCGTCCGGCGTGAGCTCCGCGGCCTCCGCCATGAAGTGGCACGTCTTCACCAGATTGTCGTGCGTCAGCATCACGCCGCGCGGGTGCCCCGTGCTTCCCGACGTGTACTGGAGGAACGCGAGATCGCCCGCGTCGGCTTCCACGATCGCAGGTGGCGTCCCGTCGTGATCGAGGTCGGGCGGCTCCAGCACCTCGCGGATGTTCGGCGCGAGGGCGACGCTCTGGTCGACACCGCTCCTGAACCAGCCGATGGTCGCCACGACTACCGCGTCCGAGTTGCGGAAGATTCCCGCCGTGGCGTCCACGCCGAGCGTCGGGTACAGCGGGACGGGGACCGCGCCGAGGCGGAGCGCGCCGAAGAACGTGTAGAAGAACTCGGCACAGGTCGGGTAGATGAGACACACCTTGTCGCCGGGCGTGACGCCGTGCGCGGCGAGGCCGGCGGCGTAGCGCGCGCTCATCGCCCACATGCGGCCGTAGGTCACCGTCTCACCGTACAGATGGAAGTATGGAGCGTCGGGCGAGAGGGCGGCGCGGCGCCGCATGACCTCGGTCAGGGTCGTCGCGGTCAGAGGGTCGCGATCAGCCATGCCGTCCTCGTGTCACGGAGTCGCATCGAGGGTCGTCACGACGGAGTATCGCTCGCCGTTGCGCACGTAGACGACGTCGACGCGATCGCCGGCGTGGCGCTCGTGCAGGGCGCCGCGCAGGTCGTCGAAGCTCGCGAGCGGGGCGCCGGCGAGCCGGATCAGCACATCGCCCTCGCGCAGGCCGGCGCGGTCGGCCGCGCTCCCGGGCACGACGCGGAGGAGCCGTGCGCCGTCCACGTCGGTGTTGCTCTGCACGCCGAGGAATGCGCGGGTTCCGCCCTGCCGGGCTCGCGCCGGCGATTTCACGATGGCATACGCGGGTCGCGCCGCTGCGGCGAGGCGCTCGACCACGCGCACGCCCACGGCCGCGACGCGTGCCATCCCCGCGATCTCGATCTTGTCCGCGGTGTCTCCCGGGCGGTGATAGTCCTCGTGATTGCCGGTGTGAAAGAACAGCACCGGGACGCCGGCGCGATAAAAGCTCGCGTGATCCGATGGGCCGAACGGGGAGCCGCCCATCGTGGCGGTCAGCGACTCGACGGCGACCATGGTAGCGGCGATCTGGCCGAGCCCCGCGGCACTGTCCGTGCCCTCCACGCGGACCCGTCCGTCGCGCAGGCGGCCGACCATGTCGAAGTTCACCATGCCCACCGTCCGCGCGAGCGGCCGCGCCGGATGCCTCACGTAGTGATCCGACCCGATGAGGCCGAGCTCCTCCGCGCCGAAGAGTACGAAGACGATCGTGCGGGGCCCGCCGCCCGCGGCCGCGAACGCGCGCGCGAGCGCCGCGACGACGGTGGTGCCCGAGGCATTGTCATCCGCGCCCGGATGGACGACGCCGTCCACGCGGCCGAGGTGATCGTAGTGCGCGCCCACGACGACGGTTTCGTCCGCGAGCGCCGGATCCCGACCGGGCAGGACGCCCACGACGTTGACGCCGCGCACGTCGACGCGCTCGAGGGCCACGCGCACGCGGGCGCGCGTGCCGGTCGCGAACGAGCGCGGCGCCGACTCGAGCGATGCCAGCGTGGTGCCCGCGGGCAGCAACCGGTCGGCGACGACGCGCCGTACCGATGCCGTGACGATCGGGGACGCCGCCCCTCCCGTGAGCTCCGGCAGCGGGTCTTCGATCAACAGGATGGCCAGCGCCCCGTGCTCGCGGGCCATGACGATCTTCTCGACGCGTGGCACGCGCCGGCCGATCCGCGCGGGGCTGCCCGCGAGCGCGAGGGCGATGCGACCCTTCACGTCGACGCCTGCGTAATCGTCGTAGCTGTTCTCCGGTGCGGCGATGCCGTATCCCACGAACACCACCTCGGCGCTGACATCCGTGCCGGCGGAGCCGCCGTGCGGCATCCAGTCGACGCCCACGGCCGGTGAGGTCGCCCCGACGACGTTGAAGACGTTGGCGGCTCCCAGGCGAGTGCCCGTCGAGATCACGAACGATTGAAGGAACGACCCCGCGTCGCCGCCCGGCTGCAGGCCCGATGCGCGCAGCCAGTCCGCGAGGAGGGCCGCGGCGCGCTCGCCGCCCGGCGTTCCCGAACGACGCCCCTCCATCTCCGGTGTCGTGAGCGCCGCGATCGACTCCGCGAGCGCGGCCGGCGTGGGCGGGACGAGGGCGCCGGCGCCCGCGGGCAGGACTCCGCCCGCGAGGAGGAGACCGAGCAGGACGACCGCGAGGGACCGACGATTCACCGGGGCATCACGATGCGATCGAACGACTCCGCGTACGCGTACCCTTTGTCCCTGCCGAGCTCCGCCGAGCGCTGCCGCACCCGCTCCTCCGCACCGGTGAAATCGCCCACCTGGCTCACGTGGCAGGCGATGGCCTTCAGCTTGAGGTCCATCACGTCGGTGATGTCGACCACGACGTGCGGGTTCTCCCACTGCATCAGGTGGACCTCGCGGACTTTGTGCGGCTCGAACTCCGGCATCAGCTCGGGGAACGACATGTGATCGCGGGCGAGGGGATAGACGCAGTCGAGCACGACGCCGGCGATGGTGCGATGGTCGCGGTGCGAGGCGTAGAGGTTGTAGGTGCGGTGCGGGTTCATCGTGACGACGAGGTCCGGACGCCACCGGCGGATCGCGCGGGTGATGTCGCGCCGGAGGTCGCGCGTGTCTTCGAGCTCACCGTCGGGATACCCGAGGATCTCCACGCGCGCCACCCCGAGTGTGCGCGCGGCGTGGCGCTGCTCTTCGGCCCGGATCGTCGCGAGACGCTCCGGCGTCATCGTGCGGTCCCCCGAGCCCTTGTTGCCGTTGGTCGCGATGACGTAGGTGACTTCGCAGCCGTCCTGCACCAGCTTCGCCACCGTTCCGCCCGCGCCGAACTC
>JBGOTH010000506.1:0-3225 GCA_041476345.1 Methylomirabilia bacterium | reverse complement strand
TGCGAGCCGACGATCACGCGGCAGGCGCCGTACGAGAGCGCGAGGTAGGCGACGACCAGGTAGTAGGTCCTGAGCGGCGTGTCGAGCGCGATGCCCGGCAGAAGCTCGGATGCGGGGAGCCCCTGGATGCCGTCGGATCCACCGAACGCCTGCGTATAACGGAAGACCGTGTAGACGACCTCCGCGAAGATCAGCGTGAGGAGCGCGAAGTAGATGCCCCGCCGCGTGGTCGCGAAGTAGGCGACGACCATCGCGTAGAGACCCACCGCGAGCACGGCGAGTGCCAGACAGAGCCAGAGCGACCGCACCCCGCGCTCCAGGAGCACGGCGGTCGAATACGCTCCGATGCCGAAGAAGGCGGCGTGGCCGAACGAGACGAGGCCGGTGTAGCCGATCAGCAGGTCGAGGCTCATGGCCACGGAGCCGAACAGCAGCGCGTCGAAGGCGAGGAGCAGGTAGTACTTCGACATGAACGGCAGGAGCGGCACCGCCACGAGGGCCGCGAAGACGACGAAGGCGCGCCAGGGCAGGCTATTCAAAGACGCCCTCGCGCCCGAAGAACCCGCGCGGGCGGACGACGAGCACGACGATCATGAGGCCGAAGATCGCGATGGCGACGCGCTGCGGGTTCATCCAGAGCGTGAGCAGGCTCTGCGCGATCCCGATCACGAAGGCGGCGACTACCGAGCCGCCCAGCGAGCCCATGCCGCCCAGGATAACCACGATGAACGCGAGCAGGATCATCTCCACGCCCATCTGCGGATAGACGGTGAATACCGGCGCGAGGAGCAGCCCGGCGAGCGCGGCGAGCGCGGCGGAGCCGGCGAAGGCGAGCGTGTAGACGCGCGCCACGTCGACGCCGAGCCCGTCGAGCATCTCGGCGTCCTGCACCGCGGCCCGCACGACGATGCCCGCGCGCGTGCGGGTGAAGAAGAGCCAGATCGCCACCAGGAGCAGCGTCGAGATCGTGAGCAGGAACAGACGGTAGTTCGGATACGTCATGCCGAGCAGCGGCGTCGAGCCGGTGAACGGGGGCAGGATGCGTCGCATGTTGCCGCCCCAGATCTGACGCGCGCCCTCGCGGAAGACGAGTGCGAGCCCGAAGGTGAGGATGAGCCCGTAGAGCGGCTCGCGGCGGTAGAGCGGACGAAGCGTTGTCACCTCGGTGATCACGGCGAGCACGGCCACCAGGACCGGCGCGACGACCAGGGCCACCCAGAATGACCCCGTGACCCCGATCATGGCGATCCCCGCGTACGCCCCGAGCATGTAGAACTCGCCGTGGGCGAAGTTCATGACGCCGAGCAGCCCGAAGATGACCGTCAGGCCCAGCGCCAGCAGCCCCAGCGCGGCCCCGAAGACGAGGCCGTGCAGGAGCTGCGGCAGCAGGACGACGACCAGGTAGTCCAAGCGGGATTACTTCTTCTTGATCTCCCAGGTGAAGCCTTCCACCGGGTCCTTGCCCACCATGGCCGCGCCGATGGCGTCGGCGCCGGCGATGCGCGCGATCGGGATGTTCTTGCCCTTCTCCACGCGGTAGAGGTGCATGTCCATCACGACCTGGTGGTCCTCCTTGCGAATGCACTGGCGGCCGATGTGCGTGTTGTCGAGACACATGCCCTCGTGCGCCGCGGCCACCAGGTCGGAGTCGAAGCTCTTCGCCTTCTCGACCGCGGCCGCCCAGAACATCACCGCGTCGTAGGAGCCGGCCGCGATGTTCGCGTCGTGGCCCCACCGCTTCTTGAACTTGTCGTTGAACGCCTGCATGGCCTTGTCGGGGTTGTAGGCGGAGAAGTGGTTGAGCTGGACGAAGCCCTCCATCGGCTCCGCGATGGCCTGCAGGTCCTGCTGGAGGAGGAAACAGTCGATGCCCGCCAGCTTGTACTTCTTCGTCATCCCGAAGGAGTGGAGCTGCGTCATCAGCCGCAGTGAGTCGGTACCGGCGAAGGCGAGGAAGAGCACGTCCGGTTTCGACTCGTTGATCGCGCCGAACCAGGGACTGAAGTCCTTGGTGTCGAGGGGCGCGCCCGCCACGCCCACCACCTCGCCGTTCAGCTTCTCGAGCGCGGTCTTGAACTGGCGCCCGTCCGACTGCCCCATCGCGTAGTCGGTGTAGAAGATGTAGACGCGCTTGCCCATCTTTTCGACGATGTACTTGGCCAGCCCGTTGGACTGCATGCGGGAGTCGGGCTGGTTGGAGAAGTAGTACTTGTGGTACTTCGTCGTGCGCATGAACTCCGCGCAGGAGACGGAGTTCCAGTGGATGGTCTTGTGCTTTTTGGTGACGTCCATCACGGCCATGGTGGAGCCGCTCGACACCGCGCCGACCAGCAGCTTGACGTCGTCCTGCAGGATGAGCTTCTCCGCCTTGCGCACGGCCGGCGCCGGCTTCGTCTCGTCGTCCTCGGAGATGATCTCGATCTTGTGACCGAGGACGCCGCCCTTCGCGTTGAGCTCTTCGACGGCGAGCGTCATCCCCATCGTCTGATACTTGCCGTAACCCTCGAACACCCCGACCTTCGAGCCGAGGTCGCCGATCTTCACGACCTTCGTTCCCTGGGCGGGAGCGAAGCCGACGGCGGCCCCGACCACCACGAGTGCGAGCACCACCGCGACCAGTACTTTCGTCTTCATGTGTTCCTCCTTGGACATGGGGCCCCGCAACTGGAGGACCCCAAACCCCTTCTTGTAGCGATCAGGTCACCGAGGACACGGGCGATGCGCTGCAGCGGCGCGCGTATCCGGTCCGGCGCGGGCGGCGAGGCCTTGACGGCGCCCTCCGCGTCTTCGTAGGCGAGGCGGACCGCCGCGGCCGCCTTCGGATCACGCTCGGTGACGGTGAAGTCGACGAGATTGTAGTAGCGCCAGATGGCTTCCAGGAACTTGTTCGCGCCGGCAACCCGCGCGCCGGCGGGAGCTTGCGCGTCCGCAAGCTGGCGATCGGCCTCGAGCGCGAGCTCGCGGACGAGTGCGGCGAAGAAGACCATGAGCCCGGTCTCCGCCGCGGGAGCGTCGCCCGCTCGCAGGGCCGCCGCGATACCCGTCTCGAGACCGGGCGGGAGAGCGGCGGCGCGCGCGCGCATCTCGCGCTTGAGCGCACCCGTCTCGTACAGGCGCGCGGCTACTTCGAACTTGCGCGCCTGGAGCGAGAACTTGAGCTGCTTGAAGTTGGCGGAGACGTCGTTGTCGCGCGGCACGTACGCACCGACGTGGTGCGCGCGCGCG
>JBGOTH010000505.1:0-3230 GCA_041476345.1 Methylomirabilia bacterium | reverse complement strand
CGTGCTGCGCGTCCGATGCTTCGGTTACCTTCGGCTCAGTGAAGGCAGTGGCGCTTTCCGGGCCGAGCGCCCACGGGTCGTGGGGGATCGCGGGCCGAGCGTGCGCAGCGCGAGTGCGACGCCGCTCGTGGGGGCCCCCGCCGCGCCGGTGCTCGCTGCGCCGGGCCCCGCTGCGCCGGGCCCCGCTGCGCCGGGCCCCGCTGCGCCGGTGAGTGTCGAGCGCGCGCTGATCGAGCTCCAGCGTGCGGAGGCCCGCCTGCCGCACGTCAGCCGGGGATATTTCGTCACGCGCTGGAAATCGCATCAGCTGCCGCCCGCGGGCTCGGAGCGCGAGCATCTGGTGCAGGAGATGCTCGACACGGGGGTCATCGAGGAGTTCCGGATCATCGACGCCGAGGGGCGGGCGGTGACGGCGATCCGCCGGCGTGAGAAGGACGGTAACGTCGCACCGCCCGAGGCGCGGACGTGACGCTCGCCGAGCGCCTGGCCGCCTTCGCGGCCGATCTCGAGTTCGACTCGCTTCCTGACGAGGTGGTCGCGAGCGTCCGGCTACGCACGCTCGACATCCTGGGCCTCGGGCTCGCCGCGTCGACGTACGACTTCGCGAAACCCGTGATCGCGGCCGCCGCGGACGGTGGTCCGTGCACCATCATGGGTTCCGCGAGCACGGCCAGCCCGGCGGGAGCGGCGCTCGTCAACGGCACCCTGGCTCACGGCCTCGACTTCGACGACACGCACGCCGCGTCGATCACGCACGCCTCGGCCGTGGTGGTTCCGAGCGTGCTCGCGATCGGCGAGAGTCGAGGGATCGCCGGCCCCGATGTGATCACCGCGACCGTGGCCGCCTACGAGGCGATCGCACGACTCGGCATGGCCGCGCCCGGCGCCTTCCACGCGCGCGGCTGGCATGCGACCTCCGTCTGCGGAGTCTTCGCGGCGGCGCTTGCCGCCGGCAAGCTGCTGCGGCTCGACGCGACGCGCCTCACGCATGCGCTCGGTCTCGCCGGGAGCTTCGCGTCGGGCTTGATGGAGTTTCTCGAGGATGGCTCAGCGGTGAAGCGGCTGCACGCGGGGTGGGCCGCGCACGCGGGCGTCGTCGCGGCCACGCTGGCCGCAGGCGGCTTGACCGGCCCCGCCACGGTGCTGGAGGGCCGCTTCGGCTTCTACCGGACGTTCGTCGGGATGGCGCCGCTCACCGAGGTTTTCGAGACGCTCGGACGCCGGTGGGAGACACCGCGCATCGGCTTCAAGCCCTATCCGTGCTGCCACCTCACCCACGCGTACATCGACTGCGCGCTCCGGCTCAGACGCGAGCAGCGTGTCGAGGCGGATGCGATCGTCTCGATCGAATGCCGCGTGCCCGAGGGCGAGATCCCGATCGTGTGTGAGCCACGGGACGGAAAGCTGCGTCCGCGCACGACGTACGAGGCGCAGTTCAGCCTGCCCTACACGATCGCGGCGGCGTTTCTCGACGGGCAGGTGGGGCTCGGGACGTTTACGACGGCACGGCTTGCGGACGAGCGCCTGCTCGGGCTGGCCGCGCGCGTGCAGCACGTCGTCGATCCCGCGTCCGCGTTTCCGAACGGCTTTCCAGGGTGGGTGCGGGTGCGCCTGACGGACGGCCGTGTCGTCGAGGTTCGCGAGCCGGACGGTCGCGGTGGGCCCGCGCGGCCGCTCCCACCGGCTGCGATCGTCGAGAAGTTCCGCGAGAACGCCGGCCGCGTGCTGTCTGGGCCGCGCCGGGACGAGCTCGAGCGGGCCGTCCTCACACTCGAATCCGCGCGGGACATCCGCAAGGTGCTCGTGATGTGCCGCGCCGAGTCGTGAGGTACAATACACACATGAAGACCAGTTTCTTGACGGCGTTTGTCCGCCAATGGTCGTCCGTGCTCGCGCTGCTGGCTCTCGTGCTGGCTACGCCTGCGCTCGCGCAGCAGGTCGATATCCGCGCCACGCCGCCGGCGCCGCCGGAGCGCCTCGGCGACCTCGTGGCGCCGGGTCCCAACCACGACATCACGGAGCCGCGCGAGAACCAGTGGTATCCGGACGGCGTTCGCGTGCCCTACGACCCCGCATTCCTCGCCCCGCTGTCCGAGGAGTACGAGACGACGACCTCGCGAGGCCGCGTTGGCGTTGCGGGCTGGACGTCGCCGAGCATTCCAGTCGGCGCTCCCGTGACGGGTTTTCACGATCAGTACGGCTGGCTTCAGTTCGGCTTTGCATTCACCTGGGGCGCTCCGCCCCGACAGCCCGCGCGTCCCACGGTCCTGCCGCGCCCGGTGCCCGCGGGGACGCCCGCTCCGACCCGCTGACGACGACGGCCTCACGCTGATGCCGCTCCTGCGTGGCAACCTCCACGCGCACACCACGTTCTCGGACGGCAGTCGGAGCCCGGCGGCATTGCTCGCGGAGTACGAGTCGCGCGACTACGATTTCCTCGCCATCACCGATCACGACGATCACGAGAACCTCGAGTGGCTTGCGTACGAGCGTTCGCTGGCGGCGCTGGCGCCGCGCCTGCTGCTCTTCCGCGGGATCGAGCTGAGCTACTCCCGGTTCGCGCAGCACGTCGGCCGCGTCGACGGTGACGACGAGACGCTCTGGATCCTGAACCACCCTGCGCGCTACAAGCTCACCGTGGACGAGACGCTGGATCGGATCGCGGAGATCAGCCGCGCGGGCTGGCCGCTCGATGCCATCGAGGTCACCGAGACCGGACGCTACCGCCCGCTCTACGACACGACGGAGATCCCGCTCGTGAAGATTGCGACGGACGATGCGCACCACACGCCTCACTTCGGCCGCGCGTGGATCGAGGTCGATGCGCCGCGCACGCGCGACGGCATCATCCGCGCGATCCGGGCCGGGGACGTCAGGATCGCTTTCGGCCCCGCCTAGTGCCAGCGTGATTGCCACGCCGGCACGCGCGCGCTCTCTAAGCGTGTGGTTTTCCTGATCTCGCTCCTGGCATCGGTCGTGCTCTTCACCCTTCGCATGTCGAACCAACGGATCCTCGTGGTGAGCGCTGTATCGGAGACCGCGATGTGGTTGTCCAGGTTGCTGGCGGTCGAGGGGGCCACGGTCGATGCCCTCACAGACGGCGCCGCCGCGTTCCAGCGCGTCTGGGACGAGGAGTACGACGTCATCGTCAGCGAGATCGGCACGCCCGGTATCGACGGACGCGATCTCTACATGGCGTTCCAGAACACGTGGCCCGAGCTGACCGACCG
>JBGOTH010000504.1:0-3230 GCA_041476345.1 Methylomirabilia bacterium | reverse complement strand
TTCGCCGCGGCCGCGGTGGCGACCGACGGCGACGTCATGATCGAGGACGCCGAGCAGTCCACGCTGATGACGTTCCTGAACGCGCTGCGGCGCGTGGGCGGTGAGTTCGAGGTGACGGCGCGTGGCGTGCGCTTCTTCCGCGGCGGCGAGCTCACGTCGACGACGCTCGAGACCGACGTGCACCCCGGCTTTGCCACCGACTGGCAGCAGCCGTTCGTCGTGCTGCTGACGCAGGCGCGCGGGCTCTCGGTCGTCCACGAGACCGTCCACGAGCGGCGCTTCGGCTACACGGCGGAGCTGCGCGCGATGGGCGCCACGATCGAGGTCTACACGGCGTGTCTCGGGGCCCGGCCGTGCCGCTATCGCTACGGGGATCATCCGCACAGCTGCCTCATCCAGGGCCCGACGCCGCTGACCGGCACGTCGATGCTCATCCCGGACCTGCGCGCCGGCTTCTCGTATCTCCTCGCCGCCTGCGTGGCCCGCGGAGTATCGATGATCGACGGCGCCCACTACGTCGAGCGCGGCTACGCCGACATCCCCGGCAAGATCACGCAGCTCGGCGGGCGCATTTCCGTCCTGTAGCTCTTCACGCGCGGCTTGCAGCGGTCACCGCGTCAGCAGCGTCGCCCGGGGTGGAAGCTCCACCCGACGCTGATCGATGGGTTACAGTCGGAGCGGCGGAGGGCGCGCCGTGCCACCGTGGGAGGATGCATGGCCCGAGTGAAGAAGGGGAGCGCACCAGCGGGCCGTGGGAGCCGGCGGAAGATCGGGCAGTGAAATGACACAGCGCCGCATTCGAATCGATGTGCCGCGTGACCGGGTCGCCGAGTTTTGTCGCCGTCACCGCATTCGATGGCTCGCCTTGTTCGGCTCGGTGCTTCGCGACGACTTTCGTCCCGACAGTGACGTCGATGTGTTGGTGGAGTTCGAGCCGGGCGAGGCGTACACGTACTTCACGCTCGTCCACCTCGAAGAAGAGCTGTCCGCGCTCCTTGGGCGCGTGATCGACCTTCACGTCAGAACGTCGCTTCATCCGTACCTTCGCGACAAGGTCCTGACACAGGCGGAGGCGCTGTATGTCGGATCATGACGACACGCTTCCGATGCTTCAGATGCTCGAACATGCGCGCGAGGCAGTCGAGACGATTCGCGGGCGTGCCCGCAGCGAAGTCATGTCGGATCGGCTCCTGCAGCTGGCCCTGGCCCACCTGGTTCTGGTGGTCGGAGAGGCGGCCAGCCGTGTCTCCGCGCCTGGCCGCGATCGGTATCCGGACGTTCCCTGGGCGAAGGCGATCGGAACGAGAAACTTCATCGCTCACGGGTACGATCGCATCGACTACGGTGTCGTGTGGGACACCATTGCGAATCACTTCCCCCCACTGGTGGCTGTCTTGGAGCGGGCGCTGCGCGACAAGACCACGTGATGCGCGGCACGATCGACAAGCTCATCATCTCCAGCCTGGAGCCCGGCCGCCGATCGTCCGGCTACGTTGTCGCGACCGCGTCGTCGAAGTAGCCGCGAGTTCTAGCCGGCTGCCGTCCGCCGCCGTTGCTCTCCGCAGCCGGCTAACCGAGGACCTCGTCCACGGTGATCGTGATGTCGGGGAACGCGAGGCAGGTGAGCGACTCGCCGCGGCGGACGGTGCGGACGACGCCGTAGTCATCCCTTAGCGGTTCGCGGTGAACGTCGATTCCCTCGTTCTGCAGATCGACGATCCACACCTCTTGCATCCCGGCTCTGGCATAGAAGCGGAGCTTGGCGTGGTCGTAGTCGAGCGAACTTTCGGCCACTTCGATAACGAGGAAGACGTCGCGAGGCTGCGCGTGCGCCGTCCGATAGAAATCCCGCCGATCCCGAAGCAGGGCGATGTCCGGCTGCGGTGCGGAAATCGGCGGAGCGACCACCGGCCCCTGCACGCTGACGATCGCGCGGGCGCCGAGCCGTGCCGACCAGAATCTGGTGAGAAAGTTCACGACGCCCTGACGCGAAGGGCCGCTGGTCCTTCCTGAGCAACCCGACGTCGATCATCTGGTGCCAGTCGTCGAGGGAGAAGCGGTGACGCGTGGCCGGCATGCTCATCGACGACAATTGTACGGGAGGCGAATCGCCGCGGATCCGGAACAGCGGCGCTGCGCTTGCCGTTGCGGGCCGCTGAAGCCGCGCGTTGAGGGGTTGAGCTTGCAGACCGGCCCGTAGGCCTCTAGTCTCAAGCTATGCGATGGGAAGAACGGATCATCATTATCCCCGGGGTGCGCAGTGGCAAGCCGTGCATCAAGGACACCAGGATCACGGTCTACGACATCTTGGAGTACCTCGCAGGCGGCATGACCGAAGACCAGATCCTCGCGGACTTTCCGTCGCTGACTCGCGACGACATCCGGGCTGCCCTGGGGTTCGCGGCCGCTCGGGAGCGTGGGCTCGCGTCGTCTCCCTCAGCTTGAGGCTCTTGTTCGACGAGAACCTCAGCTCCCGCCTTGTTCGCCGACTCGAGGCCGGGTATCCCGACAGTCAGCATGTGGAGCTTGTCGAACTGAAGGGCCAGTCCGCCCACGCCACGCCCGCCGGCGGTCGCACGAGAATCATCGGGCGGACCGCCGCGGCATCGAGAGCCTCAAGATCGTTCCGCTGAAATGACGGAGGGGCGGGTCCGCATCGACGTCATGCACGCACGCATCGCTGACTTTTGTCGGCGTCACCACATTCGCCGTCTGGCGTTCTTCGGGTCCGTGCTTCGCGACGACTTCACGCCGAACAGCGACGTCGCCGTGCTCGTCGAGTTCGAGCCCGGCAAGACGCCCGGCCTCGCATTCTTCGGCATGCAGGACGAGCTGTCCGCAATCCTGGGACGGCGCGTCGACCTGAATACCGCGAACGACCTCAGCAAGTACTATCGCGACGAAGTGTTGAGGGAAGCGGAGCCCGTCTATGTCGCGGCATGACGACCGCGTCACGCTGCAGCAGATGCGAGACAGCGCGAAGTCGATCGCGTGTCTCGCCGCCGTGAAGGTCAATACGGCGGAGCCGGCCGAACGCCGACGCATCATGTCAGCGACGAAGATCCTTGCCGCCGCCCGCTCGGGTCTTCCTCGAAGGAGATCTATACGAGCTCAAGTTTGACCTGACGCCCGATCGCGTGCGCCGCGCGGGTGAGTGTTTCCAGAGTCACGGAGTCGCTGTCAGGGTCAAGGAGTCTGTCAAGCTGGCTCCGACTGGTCTCCATCCGCCG
>JBGOTH010000503.1:0-3231 GCA_041476345.1 Methylomirabilia bacterium | reverse complement strand
TCTTGAGCCCGGCGAACAGGCGGTCGCCCATCTTCGCGGAGTTCTCCCAGAGCCGCTCCCGCTCCATGATCTCGATGTTCTTCAGCGCGAGCGCGCAGCACGTCGGATGCCCCGAGTAGGTGTACGCGTGCATCCAGCGATCTTCCGGCTTCACGGTGTCCATGGTGTCCTTGATCGCCTTCGACACCATGATGCCGCCGAGGGGGAGATAGCCCGACGTGACGCCCTTCGCGAACGACATGATGTCGGGCTTCACGTTCCAGTGCGTCATCGCGAACCAGCGCCCGGTGCGGCAGAAGCCCGTGATGACCTCGTCCGCGATGAAGAGCACCTGGTGCTTGTCGCACACCTTGCGCACCGCCGGGAAGTAGTCGTCGTCCGGATAGAGCACGCCGCCGCCGCCGTGAATCGGCTCCGCGATGAACGCGGCCACGGTGTCCGGGCCTTCCCGCAGGATCGCTTCGTCGAGCAGGCGCGCCGCCGCCTGGCCCGCGCTCTCGCCCGGCTTCTGATCCACCTGGCGGTACGGATAGCAGGTCGGGATGTGCACGAAGCCCGGCACGCGCGGTTCGAACATCTTCCAGTAGGCGGCCATGCCCGTCGCGCTCATCGCCTGCAGCGTGACGCCGTGGTACCCGTTGAGCCGCGCGATGACCTTCGTCTTGTTCGGCTTGCCTTGGACTTTCCAGTAGAAGCGCGCCGTCTTGAACGCGGATTCGTTCGATTCGGCGCCACCCGACGTGAAAAACACCCCCGTGAAGTTGTTCCCCGCGAGCTCGACGAGACGGCTGGCGAGCGTGATGGCGGGGATGTTGGAGGAGCCCGTGTACGCGGAGAAGTAGGCGATCTCCTTGATCTGCGCGGCGGCGGCGTCCGCGAGCTCCGCGCGCCCGTGCCCGACGTTCACGTTCCACAGCCCCGCGAGCCCGTCGAGATACTCACGCCCGGTCGCGTCGGTGACGGTGGCGCCGCGGCCCTTCACGTAGATGATCGGCTCGGCGTTGTCGATCGGATGGTGCAGCGGATGGATCAGGTGCTCGTGGTCGGCCTTGATCAGCTCGGCGGGCGTCAGCGCCATCGCTATCTCCTCCTAGTGTGACACTCGAAATTGTACCTGGAATCACGCGTCGCCGGCGGCGGCGCGGAGCACCGCGCCGAGGAACTCGGGCTCGGGCAACGCGCCTTCGAACTCCACGCGGTCGTTGATCACGATCTTGGGCACGGCGCTCACGCGATACGACTGGCTCAGGTCGGGAAACTCCGTCGCTTCCACCGCCGTCGCCGTCACGCGATCGGATGCGACCGCCATGTGCTGCGCCAGGCGCACGGCCCGGGGGCAATACGGTCAGGTGGGAGTGGAAAACACCTTGATGTCGATATCCGTAGTCAGCCCGGCGAGCGCGTCCTGCGTCTCGGCGCTGAGTCCCGTCCGCCCCGACGACGTCACGATCATCGAATCGATGAGATTCGAAAACTCGTAGCCGCTGGGGATGCCGAGGAAGCGGATGCCGTAGTCCCGCGCGCCCTCCACGACGATAGCGGGCACCCGGTCGATACCGTACGCCGCCGCCCGCTCGCGGTCGATGGCGGGGTTCAACACCTCGACGCTCACCTGCTCGGGCGCGAGCCCGGCGACCTCGCGCACGAGCTGCTCGTTCTGCCGGCACAGCTCGGCCTGCGCGAGCTCCTGCGAGAACACGACGAGCTTCACGGGGCCGGCGAGCTTTTCGAACTCCTTGCGGACGGCGTCCTGATCCTGGTCGCTGAGGAAGGGCATGGCGCGATTATACGCGTCACATCACGACGACGATGACGGAGGGCCGCGGAGCGCTGAGCGCCGGGCCGATGGCGAACGCGATGTTCCCGGACCCCTCGATCGTGATCATGCGCACGCCCGCCATCGCCGCATCCGCGGGTTCGCGATCGGCCTCGCCTCGGGTCAGCGCGAGGACCGCACTCTCCGGACGTTCGAGAGCGACGGCGATCGCGGCCGGCACGCTCGCGTCGGCGACGAGCAGCTCCCCGGGATTCACGGCCTGCCACAGTGGAGTCGCGGCCGCGAGATCGCGCGCGAACACCGCCGCGGTCCCGGCCGGCGTCGCCTCACGCAGCCTGGTCACGATGCCGGCGAGTGTCGCGTCGACGGCCGGCGGCGGAAGCGCGCGCCGAAGTCGGTCGATCTCGGCGACGTCCCAGTCGGCCTTCGAACCGTCCCGCAGGCGGGGCGCCAGCTCCTCGAGCAGCAGCGCGACGTCGCCTTCCGCCTCGGCGACGGCGGTCGAGCGTGTCCACGCCGGCGTCCGCCCCAGACGAACGACCGGCGTCGTGAAGTCCACACCCGCCGCATCGAGCTCGTCCTCGTCGACGCCGAGCGCCACCACGAGATCCGCGCGGCGCAGGATCGCGGTGTACCCGTTCAGGACGCCGAAGCACAGCGGATGCGGATCGGGCAGCACGCCGCGTGCGGCCGGTGTGACGAGCACGGGCGCCGGCAACGTCTCCGAGAACGCGCGCAACCAGCCGGCGGTCGCGGCCGATCGGCATCCACGCCCTGCGACGACGAGTGGGCGCGAGGCACCGGCGACGTGGCGGGCAATCGCGTCGATCTGTCGAGGATCGGGAGGCGTCGCGGCCCTGCGGGCCGCGGTCGCGACCGGCAACGCGGCGCGCACCGCGACGTCCGCGGCGACGACGAGCCACACCGGCCCGCGTGGCTCGCTCATCGCCGCCTGCGCGGCATGCGCGATCCAGTGCGAGGCCGAGTCGGCGCCGGCACCGATGGTGGTCTTGATCACGGACGCCGCGGCGCGCGGCGCGCGCGAGGCGATCACGACCACCGGCGCGTGGTCCTGCGCCGCTTCGTCGAGCGCGCGCATCACCGCGGAGTCGTCACCCTCCAGCACGACGACGCCGGCCGCATCACCGAGGCGGCCGGTGACGCCGGCCATCGTCGCGGCGGACGCCGCGCGGCGGACCGGGACGATCGCCAGACCGGCGGCGCGAAGAGCGTCGACGATCGTGGGATCGGCGCCGGCGGCGGCGAAGATTCGAGGGACGCCGGCGCGCCGGACGCCGGCGGCGACGACGTCCGCGACGGTCAGGGTGCCCTCACCTAGCCTGGATCATTCATGCGCGGCGCCGGGAGCGTGCCGTCTCCTGTCCTCGCCGAGGTGAGGGCGGTGGGCCGGGGTGGACGGCCGACATCCGCAGCCGCCTCGGCGAGGACAGGAG
>JBGOTH010000502.1:0-3246 GCA_041476345.1 Methylomirabilia bacterium | reverse complement strand
CTGGCGGACAGCGCGCGCAAGGAGATCCAGGCGATCGTCGGCCCCGACCTGCGCGGCGTCCAGCCCGGATCGCCCGAGGCGATGCGCGTGAAGGACGTGCTCGTCGCGAAAGGCATGTGGTCGCAGTACCTCGAAGTCGGCATCGGCCCCGACGCGGAGATCTTCACCAAGTGTCCGCCGATGGCGCCCGTCGGTCTCGGCGCACGTGTCGGGATCCATCCGAAGTCCGTGTGGAACAACCCGGAGCCGGAGCTGGTGCTGGTGATCGACAGCGCGGGCGCGATCGTCGCCGTCACCCTCGGCAACGACGTGAACCTCCGCGACGTCGAGGGGCGGAGCGCGCTGCTCCTCGGACGCGCGAAGGACAACAACGCGTCGTGCTCGATGGGCCCCTTCTTCCGGATGCTCGACGACGGCTTCACGCTGGATGCCGCGCGGCGCGTCACCTTCGTGACGACGGTGGACGGCGCGGACGGCTTCCACGTGACTCACACGACGCGCGTCGCCGAGATCGGCCGCGACCTTGCCGATCTCGCGGCACAAACGTTGAGCCGCTATCACCAATATCCCGACGGGCTCGTGCTGTTCATCGGCACGATGTTCACGCCGCTCGACGACCGCGGCGCGCCGGGCAGCGGGTTCACGCACAAGGTGGGCGACGTCGTCCGCATCGCGTCGCCCGAGATCGGCACGCTCGTGAACGAAGTCGTGCACTGCGACGCCGCCGAGCCGTGGACGTTCGGGACGGGCGCGCTGATGGCGAATCTCGCGCGCCGCGGGGTGCTTAGAAGCTGACGGGCAGCGACTTCAATCCGCGCAGCGTGAGACTCAGGCGATGCTCCGGCGCGTCCGTGGTCAACGCCAGCTTCGGCAACGCCCGCACGAGCGTGTTGATGGCGATCTGACCTTCCACGCGCGCGAGCGGCGCGCCGAGGCAGAAGTGGATCCCCCACCCGAACGCGATGTGGCGATTCTCCGTCCGTCCGAGGTCGAGACGATCGGGATCGGGAAACTGCGCGGGATCACGATCGGCGGCAGCGATGAACGGCATCACCATCTCGCCCGCGCCGATCGTCTTGCCGCCGATGGTGAGATCGGCGCTCGGCACGCGCGCCGTGCGCTGCACCGGACCGTCGAAGCGCAGCAGCTCCTCCACCGCGCTCACGATCAGCCCCGGATTCTCGCGCAGCCGCCGCAGCTGATCGGGATGGCGCAGCAGTGCGAGCATGCCGTTGCCGATCAGATTGACGGTCGTTTCGTGGCCGGCGATGAGCAGCAACGTACACGTGGCGAGCAGCTCGCTCTCCGTGAGCTTGTCGCCGGCTTCCTCGGCCGCGATGAGCGCGGACAGCAAGTCGCTGCGCGGCGATTTGCGACGTGTGGCGATGAGCGCGCGGAAGTATTCGGCCAACGCGCGGCGCGCGGCAAGGCTCCGCTGCATCACGTCCGACTCTGGCGGCAGCAGGATGGAGTCCAACCCGCGAGCGAGGTCGAGCCCCCACCCCTTGAACTGCTCGTGGTCTTCGACGGGCACGCCGAGCATCTCGCAGATGACGACGACCGGGATCGGGTACGCGAAGTCCTCGATGAGATCCATCGCGTGGGCGCCCTCGACGCCCGCGAGGAGACCGTCGACGACTTGCTGGATGCGCGGGCGAAGCGTCTCGACGACGCGCGGCGTGAACGCTTTGCTGACGAGCCCACGCAGCCGCGTGTGATCCGGTGGATCCCGCTCGAGCATCGACAGCGACGTGACGGGCGTCGGCGTTGCCCCGATGCGTGCCGCGACGATCGCGCTGATGGCTTCCTTGGCAAGCCGAGGATCCCGCAGCGACGCAACGACGTCGTCATACCGTGTCAGCACCCAAAACCCGAGCGGACTGAAGTGCACGGGATCTTCGGTACGAAGCCGCTGATACGTCGGATAGGGATCCGCGATGAACTCGGGATCCATCGGATTGAACGTAATGCCCACGCCGAGGATCATACACGGGGCGGCCCCGTGTATGATCCTCGGCGCGAGGTAACGCACATGAGCGAAGAGATCATCGAGACGGCAACGGGGCTCGGGTACGTCGAGATCGTCGAAGGCGCCGGGCCGATGCCGAAGACGGGCGAGACGGTGAGCGTGCATTACACCGGGTGGCTGAAGAGCGGGAAGAAGTTCGACTCGTCGCACGATCGCGGACAGCCGCTGGAGTTTCCCATCGGCAAAGGGCGCGTGATCAAGGGCTGGGACGAGGGCGTCGGCTCGATGAAAGTGGGCGGCAAGCGCAAGCTCGTCATCCCGGCCCACCTCGGCTACGGCGCCCAGGGCGCGGGCAGCGTGATCCCTCCGGGCGCGACGCTCATCTTCGAGGTCGAGCTCCTCGCGATCGACAAGGCGTAACACGAGATGGCGCGCCTCCTCGAAGGCATCCGCGTGATCGACGCGGCCAACTTCATCGCGGGGCCGGTCTCGACCACGGTGATGGCGGACTTCGGCGCCGACGTGATCAAGGTGGAGCCGCCGACAGGCGACGTCTATCGCGTGCGCGGCGCCGGCTACATACCGAGTCCGTACAACTATCCGTGGATCGTCGACAACCGCAGCAAGCGCAGCATCGCGGTCGATCTCCGCACGAAGGACGGGCAGGACGTCCTGCACCGGCTCGTGCGCGACGTCGACGTCTTCGTCACCAACGCGCCCCTCGACAGCCGCAGCCGGCTGCGCGTGCGGTACGAGGATCTCGCGCCGCTCAACGAGCGGCTCGTCTACGCGTCGATCACCGCCTACGGGGAGACGGGCGCGGAAGCGAGCAAGCCGGGCTTCGACAGCATCGCGTTGTGGGCACGCACGGGTCTGATGGATCTCGTCCGTTCGTCGGCGGACGTGCCGCCCGCGCGCTCACTGCCGGGCATGGGCGACCATCCGACCGGCATGTCGCTCTTCGCGGCCATCATGACGGGCCTCTATCATCGCGAGCGGACGGGCCGCGGCACGATGGTGTCGACGTCGTTGATGGCCAACGGCCTCTGGATGAACGCCATCCCCGTGCAAGGCATCCTCTGCGGCGCGCGCACGGAGGTGCGGCCGCCGCGCGAGGAAGCGCTGAGCGCGCTCGCCAACATGTACCGGTGCCGGGACGAGCGCTGGTTCATGCTGACGATCACCGGCGACGAGCGGCACTGGGACGGCTTCGCGAAGGGCATCGGCCGCGACGATCTCACGACCGATCCGCGCTTCGCCGAAACCCCGAACCGGCG
>JBGOTH010000501.1:0-3247 GCA_041476345.1 Methylomirabilia bacterium | reverse complement strand
GATCATCTGCTCAACCAGAACGACGTCACGCTTCCCGAGAACGAGGGCTGGACCGTGCTCACCGCGCTGCTCGTCGAATCGAAACGGATTCGCGGCGGGCTCATGGTGACGGCGAACACGTTTCGCCATCCCAGCGTGCTGGCAAAGATGGTGACGACGCTGGACATCGTGTCCGGAGGGCGCGTCGATCTCGGGCTCGGCGCCGGCTGGTTCGAGGAGGAGCACCGGCAGTACGGGCTCGCGCTGCCGCCGATCGGCGAGCGCTTGCAGCGCCTCGACGAGGCGTGCCAGGTGCTGAAGGCGCTGTGGACGCAATCGCGCGCCACCCTCGCCGGCAAGCACTACCAGCTGCGCGAGGCGATCCACGAGCCGAAGCCGGTGCAGAAGCCGCATCCGCCGCTGGTGATCGGCACCAAGGGCGAGCGCGTGGGGCTGCGCATCGCGGCTCGGCACGCGAACGTGTGGAACATGGCGAACGGTACCGCCGAAGAGTTTCGAGCGAAGTCGGCGCTGCTCGATGGGTACTGCAAGGAGATCGGCCGCGATCCCGACGAGATCGAGCGCTCGATCCAGTTCCTGCCGGACGCGATGAAGGGCGACGCCGTCGCGCGCGCGCGGGAGTTCATGGCGGCGGGCGCCACGCATCTGATCTTCAGCGCGCCGGTGCCTTACACCGCGGCGGGCGCTCGAAAGGTCTGGGACGAGGTGGTCACGCCGCTCCGGACGTAAGGCTCAGCGCCTTCTCGTAGCCGTACTCGCGGCTCTTGTCGATGTCGTCGCAGTCGCGCACGCCCGTTCGCAGGAAGCCGAGCCGCTCGTACATCACGTGCGCGCGGTCGAATTTCATGTCCGACCAGAGCCGCGCGCGCGTGTGGCCGTGCGCGACGGCCCACGCGATCGCGTGCTCGGTGAGCCGCCGCCCCCAGCCCTGGCCGCGGAGTGCCGCGTCGAGATATACGCGTTTGATCTCGACCTCGGCCGGCGACAGCGGCACCACCGCAACGGTGCCGACGACGCGGCCGCCGTCTTCAAGCACCCAGAACGCGCCGCCGGCGCCGCGATATTTCGCGTGAATGCGGGTGAGATCCGCGTCATACCCCGCGAGATCGAACGTCAGGTCATACTCGGCGAACACGCCGCCGATGAGGGCGTGGACGCCGGGGGCATGTTCATCGCGGAACTCGGCGATGGCTGGCACGAGATTCTCCGATCCTCTCTGTGACGCTGCGCTGAGGGACAACGGCGCGAGGGCGGGCCGGATGTGGCCCTATGGTCGGCGCGCCTGCGTAGATGAGACGAGGCGAAGCCTCGTCTACATCGAGCCTGAAGCGACCGACCGTAGGGCCACATGCGGTCCGCCCGCGCGCCGTTGTCCCGTCTACGAGCGAAGAGGACGAAAGAATTCCGCGATGTCCGCCGCGAGCGCGGCGGGCTCCTCGAGCGCCGCGAAGTGGCCGCCCGATTTCATCGTCGTCCAGCGGCGGATGTCGTAGACCTTCTCCGCCCAGGCGCGCGGCGGATGCAGGATCTCTTTTGGGAACGAGGCGTACGCGGTCGGCACCGCGATGCGCTGGCCGCGCGCGATCGGCCACGGCTCGTGCCGCCGCCAGTAGTACGGCCAGAACGACGAGTTGATCGCCCCGGTGACCCAGTAGATCGTCACGTTCGTCAGCAGGACGTCGCGCGGGATGCGCCTCAGCACGTCGCCACCGCAATCGGTCCACGTGCGGAATTTCTCGAGGATCCACGCGAGCAATCCCACCGGCGAATCCGTGAGTCCGTACGCGAGCGTCTGCGGCTTCGTCCCCTGGATCCACTGATAGCCCGTCTCTTCGCGCTCCCACTGTTTCAGCTCGTCGAGGTACTGCCGTACGTCGTCCGGCGGTGTCGGCCCGGTTGCGTCGACGTCGCGCCCTGCGGCGAGTAGCGTCAGGTGAATCCCCGCCAGCTTGTCGGGATGGAAGGCGCCGAGGCACGTCGTCACGAACGCCCCCCAGTCGCCGCCCTGTGCGGCGAAGCGCTGATAGCCGAGCACGTCGGTCATGAGCGACGCGAAGACGTCCGCGATCGCCTTGAGCCCGAAGCGCGCCTGGTTCGGCTTGAACGAGAACGCGTAGCCGGGCAGCGACGGCGCCACGACCGTGAACGCATCCCGCGGGTCGCCGCCGAACTTCCCGGGATCGGTGAGCCGCGGCAGGATCTGCTGGAACTCGACGATCGAGCCCGGCCAGCCGTGCGAGATCAGGAGCGGCATCGGACTCGGCCCGACCCCGAGCGCGTGCACGAAGTGGACGTCGATGCCGGCGAGCGGGGCCGTGAACTGCGGCCACGCGTTGAGCGCGGTCTCCTGGGCGCGCCAGTCGAAACCGTCTCGCCAGTACGCGACGAGCTCCTTCATCGTCGCGAGATCGGCGCCGTACGTCCATTCGCCGCCGGGGATCTCGTCGGGCCAGCGCACACGGGTCAGGCGCTCGCGCAGGTCCGAGAGCGTCGCGACCGGGACCTGGATCTTGAACGGGCGCGGCACCGTCATTGGGTCACCGAGGGAAAGCGCGGCGGCCGCTTTTCCTTGATCGCGCGCGCGCCCTCCCGGACATCGTCTTCCATGAACGTGAGGAGCTCGAGCGCGATCGAGTTGTCGAAGATCGGCCCCGCCTGGCGCAGCCAGTTGTTCAGGCTGCGCTTCGTGAGGCGAATCGCGTTCTGGGCGCCGAGCGCCAGCTTGTCCGCCACCTCGAACGCCTTCGTCATCAGCTGGTCGGCGGGGACGCACAGGCTCACGAGCCCGATGCGCTCCGCCTCCTTGCCGTCGATGAAATCGGAGGTGAGGAGGTAGTACTTCGCCTTCGCCATGCCGCAGAGGAGCGGCCACACGATGGCCGCGTGATCGCCGGCGACGACGCCGAGGCGCGTGTGCCCGTCGGTAAAGCGCGCGTTCTCCGCGATGATGCTGATGTCGGCGAGCAGCGCCACGACGAGCCCGGCGCCGACGGCGACGCCGTTGATGGCGGAGATGACCGGCTTGTCGAGGTTGATCATGTTGTAGACGATGGCGGAGGCTTCCTTGAGCGTGTTCATGAGCCGGCGCGGATCGGTCGCGTTCGCTTCGACCATCTCGAGATCGCCGCCCGCGGAGAACGCACGGCCCTTGCCCGTGACGACGGCGACGCGCGTGGCGGGATCGGCGCCGATCGTGAGCCATATCTGCGTGAGCTCCCAGTGCATGCGGTCGTTCGTCGCGTTCAAG
>JBGOTH010000500.1:0-3249 GCA_041476345.1 Methylomirabilia bacterium | reverse complement strand
CCTCGTCACGCTCGCCTTCCGCACGTTCGTCGACCTGAAGCACATCCACACGGAGGGCATCACGCGGGTGACGGCGCAGGACATCGAGTACGCGAGCGAGCTCGGCTACCGCATCAAGCTCCTCGCGATCGCGAAAGCGACGCCCGCCGGCGTCGAGGTCCGCGTGCATCCCGCGATGATCCCGGCCGCCTCGCCGCTCGCCGCGGTCTCCGGCGTCTTCAACGCCGTGTTCATCACGGGCGACGCCGTCGGCGACCTCATGTTCTATGGACGCGGCGCCGGCCAGCTCCCGACCGCGTCGGCCGTGTGGGCGGACATCCTCGAGATCGCGACGCGCGTGGCGCACGACATTCCCGCCACCGGCCTCGAACTCCCTTCGGCGGCGCCCCATGCGCTGCCCGTGCTGCCGATGGACGACGTGCGGACGTGCTACTACCTGCGCGTCATGGCGCAGGACCGTCCGGGCGTGCTCTCGCGGGTCACGGGCGTCCTCGCCGAGAACGACATCTCGATCGCGTCCATGATCCAGAAGGGCCGGGGCGCGCGCGAGGCGGTCCCCGTCGTGATGATGACCCACGAAGCGCGCGAGAAAGACATGCGGCGCGCGCTCGCGACGATCGACCGCCTTGCCGACGTCGCCACCGCGACGACCATGATCCGCGTGGAAGGCGGCCCCGCGTGAGAGAGCGTTCCGGCCTCTGAAGGGTCTTCGCGTCGTCGTCGGCATCGCGATCAGCGTCGCGCTGATCGTCTTCCTGTTCCGCAGCGTGGACCTGCACGAGCTTGCCGTCACGCTTCGCAGCGCGCGATGGGACTGGGCGTTGCTCTCCGCGGCGCTCGCGCCGATCGGTCTGCTCCCGCGCGCGTGGCGGTGGCGGTATTTGTTCCCGCCGGATGAAGCGCCGCGCGGACTCACGGCGGCGACCATGATCGGCTACATGGCGAACAATCTGCTGCCGCTCCGCGCGGGCGAGCTCGTTCGCGTCTCGATCGTCACGCGCCGGCAGCGGGGTGGTTTCTGGCTCGTGTTCGCGACGCTGGTCGTCGAGCGCGTGCTCGACAGCGCCGCCATCATCCTCATCCTCGGCTCGCTCGCCCTGCTCATGCCGGTGCCCCCGATTTTTCGGGGCACCGCCATCGCCCTGATGGTCGTCGACGCGGCCGCGATCGCCCTCCTGGTCGCGCTCGCGGCGGCGCCCCAGCGATTTCAGGCCCTGCTGTCCTGGGCCCTCGGGCGGTGGCCGCGCATCCAGCAGCGCGCGGTGGCAGCGGTCACCACGTTCGCGCGCGGTCTCGAGGGCGTCCGGAGCGTCGCGCACACCGTCCCCCTGTTCTGCCTGACGATCCTCGTGTGGGTCTGCCCCGTGCTCGCCGCGTGGACGATGCTCCGCGCGCTTGGACTCGACCTGCCCTGGCTCGCGGGCTGGACGGTGCTCGCCTTCGTCGGCCTCAGCGTCAGCATCCCGTCGGCGCCGGGCTACATCGGCGTCTATCACTACGCCGCCGCGCTCGCCGTCTCGCTCTTCGGGGTCTCGAAGACTCCCGCCACCGCCTTCGCGCTCCTATCGCACGCGGCGGCGATCGTGCCGGTCACGCTCGTCGGCTGGATCTATTTGCTGCGCGAGCACATGACGCTCGGCGAAGCGCGCCACGCCGTGCCGATCGAGACACCGCCCCCCTGACCGGGCAGCTCCGTCCGCGCCTTTACTGAGGCTCGAACCGTCGTGTAGAGTGCCTTGCCTATGGCGTTGATCGTACAGAAATACGGCGGATCGTCCGTCGCCGACGCCGAGAAGATCGCGAACGTCGCCCGTCGCGTCGCCGGGAGCGCTTCCGGAAACCAGGTGGTGGTCGTCGTGTCGGCGATGGGCAAGACGACGGACGGCCTCGTCGACCTCGCGCGTGCGATCACGCCGCGCGCCGACCCGCGCGAGATGGACATGCTGCTCGCCACGGGCGAGCAGGTCACGAGCGCGCTCCTCGCCATGGCCCTCCACCGTGTCGGGGCGAAGGCGCGCTCGTTCACGGGACCGCAGGCGGGGATGCACGCCGACGGCGCGCACACGAAAGCGCGCATCACGAGCATCGATCCCTGGCGCGTGCGCCAGGCGCTGGATGCCGGCGAGATCGCGGTGGTGGCGGGATTCCAAGCCGTGACCGACGGCGAAGAGATCGCCACGCTCGGCCGCGGCGGCTCCGACCTCACCGCGGTCGCACTGGCGGCCGCGCTCAAGGCCGACGTGTGCGAGATCTACACCGACGTCGACGGCGTCTTCACCGCCGATCCCAACATCGTCCCCGACGCGACGAAGCTCGACCGCGTGTCGTACGACGAGATGCTCGAGATGGCGAGCCTGGGCGCGAAGGTGCTGCAGAGCCGCTCGGTGGAGTTCGCGAAGAAGTGGGGCGTCACCGTGCACGTGCGCTCCACGTTCAAGCGCGACACCGGCACCATCGTCACCAGGGAGGAGAGCGGGATGGAAGAGGTCGTCGTGACCGGCGTCACGCACGATAGGAATCAGGCCAAGATCTCGATCCTGCGCGTCCCGGACCGGCCCGGCATCGCGGGACAGGTCTTCGGCGCGCTCGCCGAGGCGAACATCGTCGTCGACATGATCGTGCAGAACATCAGCCGTGACGGCAACACCGACATGTCGTTCACCGTGCCGCGCGGCGACTACCAGCGCGCGGTCGCCGCGCTGTCGTCGGTGGTGGAGACCGTCGGCGCCCAGGGCGTCGCGCACGACGAGCGCGTCGCCAAGGTGTCGATCGTCGGCGTGGGGATGCGCAGCCACTCCGGGGTCGCCGCCCGCATGTTCGCCGCCCTCGCCCGCGAGGGCATCAACATCCAGATGATCTCCACCTCGGAGATCGCCGTCTCGTGCGTGATCGACGACAAGTACGCCGAGCTGGCCGTGCGCACGCTCCACGACACGTTCGAGGTCGGACGCGCTCGCCCCGGCGCCGGCTCGGGGCCGTGAGCGACGTCACCCTCGTTCCCGTCACGAAGCCGTTCGCCGCGACGATCACGCCGCCCGGATCCAAAAGCCTGACGAACCGTGCCCTGGTGCTGGCCGCTCTCGCGGACGGCGAGTGTGAGATCTCGAACGTGCTGTTCGCCGACGACACCGACGTCATGCTCGAGAGCCTCGGACGGCTTTCGTTCCTGCTGACCGTCGACCGCGATGCGGGCACGGTGCGCGTGGACGGCCGCGGCGGACGAATCGACACGGACGCGGCCGAGCTCTT
>JBGOTH010000499.1:0-3249 GCA_041476345.1 Methylomirabilia bacterium | reverse complement strand
GTCACGAGCTTGATGATCCCGGGATAGGCCTTACGCGCCCCTCTGTGAGCACGGCCTGATTTTTAACCCCGGATCACTCGCCACTTCTGGTGGGATGCTATCGATGACGCGCCCGATGGGCCGGCCAGCGCCTCGATCATCGCACTGGACGCGGTGAATCCGCGCAACGACGAGGTCGATCAGCGCCCTCCCCGGTCGAGCACCGGCTTGATCTCTTCCGCGATGATGTCGATCGTGTCGAGGATGCCGGGATAGGTGGAGTACGACACTTCGAGCGCCACGTGGTCCATGCCGAGGCGCTGGTACTCGAAGAGCTGCCCCGCGACCTGCTTGACCGTGCCCTTGATCGGGTGCCGCCCACGGAGAAACTTCTCGTCCACCGCCCACTCGTGCACGCCGTCGATGAAGATCGCCATGCGGGACGACCACTCGGGCTCGCCGGTACGGCCCGCTTCTTTCCAGAACCTCGTCACCGCCTGCTTGCCCTGACGGAACGTCTCCGGCGTTGCGCCGGTCGCGTGCCAGCCGTCGCCGAATTTCGCCACGCGGCGCATCGCGCCTTCGCTCATGCCGCCGATCCAGATCGGCGGGCGCGGCTTGCGCAGCGGCATCGGCGACACCTGCTGCCCGGTCAGATGGTGGCGCGCGGTCTCGAGCACCGGTCGCTCGTCCGTCCAGAGCGTCTTGAACAACGTGAGCGCCTCTTCGCTCCGGCTCACGCGCTCCTTGAACGGAATGCCGAGCGCGTCGAACTCGCCCTCCATCCAGCCGATGGCCGCGCCGACGACGAGGCGGCCGCCGGACAGCACGTCCACGCTCGCGAGCAGCTTGGCGACGGGGATGGGTGAGCGATAGGGGAGGATGACGACGCTCGTGCCGATGGTCACGCGCTCGGTCACGGCGGCGAGCCACGACAGCACCGCGAGCGGGTCCAGCATCTGCTCGCGATAGATCACGTCCACGTCCTGGGGGACGATCACGTGGTCGGTCACCCAGATGGAGTCGAGCCCGGCCTCTTCCGCGCGGCGCGCCACCGCCAGCATGCGGTCCACCTCGATCGGTCGCCCGTAGTGCGGAATGCAGATACCCAGTTTCATCGTGTCCTCCGGGCCGGATGATACCGTAGGAATATGACGGCGCTGCACGAGCCGACGATCGCGACCGGCGAGCTGCGGCCCACGTATCTCGAGATCGACCTCGACCGCCTCGCCGAGAACTACCGCGTGATCGCCCGCCACGTGGCCCCCGCGCGCGTCATGCCGATCCTGAAGGCGAATGCGTACGGCCACGGGCTCGTCGAAGTCGCGCGGAAGCTCGAAGCCATCGGCGCGCCCTACGTCGGCGTCGCGTACCTCGAGGAGGGATTGCGGCTGCGCGAGCACGGGGTGCGCATGCCCGTGCTGGTGATGGGCGGCATCGTGGGATCGCAAATTCCGCGTTTCCTCGAAAACGACCTCACGCTCACCGCGTCCTCCGTCGACAAGCTCCGCGCGGTCGACGAGCACGCGGCGGCGCTCGGCCGGCCGGCCACCGTCCACCTCAAGATCGACACGGGCATGGAGCGCATCGGCGTGCACTGGTACAGCGCCGAGACGCTGCTGGAAGAATCGCTCAAGTGCCGGCACCTGCGCGTGGAGGGCATCTTCACGCACTTCGCGAACGCGGACGACCGCGACCTCACGCACGCGCGCTTGCAGCTCGAGCGATTCCACGAGGTGCTCTCGTTCTTCGAGCGCCGTTCGCTGCCGATGCCGCTCCGGCACGCGGCCAACTCCGGCGCGATCCTCCAGCTCCCGGGAAGCTACTTCGATCTCGTGCGCCCCGGCATTCTCTTCTACGGCGCGGGGCCGTCGCCGGAGACGCCCGCCACGATTCCCGTGCGGCAGGCGATGCGGTGGCTGACGAGCGTCGTCTACTTCAAGGTCGTGAAGCCGGGGAACCCCGTCAGCTACGGCTCGTCGTGGGCTCCCGCCGAGATGACGCGCGTCGTGACCCTGCCCGCGGGCTACGGCGACGGTTACCTGCGCGCGATGAGCGGCCGCGCCGAGGTGATCCTGCACGGCAAGCGCTATCCCGTCGTGGGACGGATCTGCATGGACCAGATGATGGTGTCGATCGGATGGGATTCGGCGCACAACGGCGACGAGGCGGTCCTGCTCGGCGGGTCCGGTGACACGACGATCACGATCGAAGACCTCGCGGCGTGGGCCGGCACGATCCCTCATGAGGTGTTGACGAGCATCAACACACGTGTGCCGCGCGTCTACCTTGACTCGCCGCGCGGACCGCACGATAGTTCGGTCACCAGGGGAGGGTAAGACCATGGCGCGCCGCGTTGCGTATCCCGATCGCATCGAACCGCTCGTGCAGCTCGTCGAAGAGACGGCTCCCGACCGGATCGTCGCCGCCACCCACGACAAGCTCGCGACGGGCACCTCGGTGAAGGACATGCTGCTGGCTTCCGCGCTGGCGGTCGTGCGCTCCTCGGATCTTCCGCCCGGCCATCACGGTGGTCCACTCCATCCGATCGCCGGGCTGCACGCCGTGCGTCACATCGCGGCGCGGCTGCCCAGCGAGTACGCCCGGCTGCCCGTGATCCAGAACGTGGCGATGGCGAACAAGCACATCCACTCGCCGGCCATGGGCCCGTTCATCCTCGCGGACGCGCAACCGGTGTCGGAGAGGGACGACGTCGACGCGACGCTCGGCGCGTTCCGGACGGCGTACGGCCGCGGCGTCTACAACGCGTGCGATCACTACTTCCTCTATCTCGTCGATCACCTGTCGCCCATGCAGATGCTCGAGCTGCTGCTCGAGGTCGGCATTCCGAAGAACCAGCTCGACGACCACTACTTTCTCTTCCCGGTGTTCACCTGGCGCGCCCTCGAGTATTTCGGCTGGGAGTGGACGAAGTACATCGGCCGGGCGCCCGTGCGGTACGTCACGCGACCGACCATGCCGTTCTCGCTCGGCGCGGTGGACGCGCTCATCCACAAGTACGAGCTGCTGGAGCGCGACTTGCGCTCCGAAACCGGCGACGATGAAACGGCCGCGGTGACGGCCCTCGCTGACGAGATCGGCCGCTGCAGCAAGTTCCACGAGATTCCCGAGATGCTCGCGCGCGCGCTCGCGGACGGGCTGTCGCTCGAAGGCGCGGGCGAGGGCCTCTCGGTCGGCGGCTCGTCGATCTTCCTGCGCTCGCAGACCGGCAACCCGATGGACGTGCACATCAACACCGGCGCCAACACG
>JBGOTH010000498.1:0-3261 GCA_041476345.1 Methylomirabilia bacterium | reverse complement strand
TCTTGACGTTGGCGCCCCAGACCATCTCGCCGAAGCCTTCGAGGAAGAAGTTGAGGCCGATGGTGGCCATGAACAGGATGATGTGCTCCTGGTTCACGAGCGGCCGCAGCACGATTCGCTCGATGCCGAAGGCGAGCGCGATCATCACGACGGCCGTCAGCACGAGCGCGAGCAGCACGCCGAGGCCGCGCTCGATCAGCCCGACGAGCGTCAACGCGGCGAAGAGCACCATCACGCCCTGGGCGAAGTTGAAGACGCCCGACGCCTTGAAGATGAGCACGAAGCCGAGGGCCACGAGGGAGTAGAGCATCCCCGCGAGGACGCCGCCGATGACGACCTCGCCGAGGAACGCGGGGTGACCGGCCATGTCCTTCAGCGGTCCGACGAAGACCTGATAGAGCAGGCTAATCATGCGCCACACCCAAATAGGCGTCGAGGACCGCCTGGTTCTTGCGGACCTCGTCGGGCGTGCCGTCGGCGATCTTGCGTCCGTAGTCGAGCACGGCGACGCGATGCGAGATGTCCATCACGACACCCATGTCGTGCTCGATCAGCGCGATCGTCGTGCCGAACTCGCTGTTCACGTCGAGGATGAACCGGCACATGTCTTCCTTCTCCTCGACGTTCATGCCGGCCATCGGCTCGTCGAGCAGCAGGAGCGCGGGCTCCGCCGCGAGCGCGCGCGCCAGCTCCACGCGCTTCTGCAGTCCGTAGGGGAGCGTCCCCGCCACGGTCTTGCGGATGGCCTGAATCTCCAGAAAGTCGATGATCCGCTCCACGAACTCGCGGTTCTCGAGCTCCTGGCGGCGCGCCGGCCCCCACCAGAGCGCGGCGAGGAGAAAGCTGCCGCGCATCTTCATCAGGCGCCCGGTCATGATGTTGTCGAGCACGCTCATGCCCTTGAAGAGGGCGACGTTCTGGAACGTGCGCGCCACCCCGAGCTCGGCGACATCCGGCGGCTTGAGGCGCGTGCGATCCCGCCCCTCGAAGAGGATGCGCCCCTCGTACGGACGGTAGAAGCCGCTGATGACGTTGATGAGCGTGGTCTTGCCGGCACCGTTCGGCCCGATGATGGCGACGATCTCGCCCCGCGCGATCTCGAGACTCACCTGCGTGAGCGCGGTGAGGGCGCCGAAACGCACGCTCACGCCGTCCACCTCGAGCAGCGGGCCCCGAGGGTTCAGGACGCCTCCACGTCGCAGATCGCCACGTCGGCGCGAATGGTGCCGGTCCGGCCGTCTTCGTAGGTCACCTTCGCGTCGACCTGGACCCGGGTGCCGGTACCGTACAGCGCGTCGATGAGGGCGGCGTACTTCTGGGCGATGTAGCCACGCCGCACTTTCCGCGTGCGGGTGATCTCCTCGTCGTCGGGGTCGAGCTCCTTGTGGAGGATGAGAAAGCGCCTGATCTGCGCCCCCCGCAACACCTCGTCCTCGAGGAGGCTCCGATTCACCCGCACCACCTCCCCGTGGATCAGCTCGTAGACCTGCGCCTTCTGGCTCAAGTCGGTATAGCTCGTATAGGCAATGCCCCGCCGCTCCGCCCAGTTCCCGACGGCCGCGAGATCGATGTTCACGATCGCCACGACGACGGGGCGGTCCTGGCCGACGCACACGGCTTCCTTCACGAACGGCGAGAACTTGAGCTTGTTCTCCAGGTACTTGGGCGCGAAGATCGTCCCGTCGGCTAGCCGGGTCACGTCCTTCGCCCGGTCGACGATCTTCAGGTGCCCGGTCGCGTCGAGGAACCCGGCGTCACCCGAGTTGAGCCAGCCGTCCTGCACGGACTGCCGCGTCGCCTCGGGGTTTTTGTAGTAGCCCTGGAAGATACCGGGGCTCCGATACCACACCTCGCCCGCATCGGAGATCCTGATCTCGACGCCGGGCACCGGGGTGCCCACGCTGTCGAGGCGGACGTCCCCATCGCGCTGGATCGTCACGAAGACGCTGGCCTCGGTCATGCCGTAGAGCTGCTTCACGTTGATTCCCAACGCGCGGAAGAAAACGAAAATCTCGGGGCCGATCGCCTCGCCCGCCGTGTACGCGCGCCGGACGCGCCGCATCCCGAGGTTGTCGCAGAGCGGCCCGTAGACGAGGAGCCGCCCCAGCGGGTAGAGCAGGCGCGGCAGCAGCGAGACCGGCTGGCCGGTGAGACGCCGGCGCTCCATGCTCTGCGCGAGGTCGAGGAAGAAGTGGATGAGTCTGCGCTTGGGCCACGCGCAGTCTTCGATCCGCAGCAGCACGTTCGTGAGGATGCTTTCCCAGATGCGCGGGGGCGCGAAGAAGTAGGTCGGCCCGATCTCCTTCAAATCCGCGAGGACGGTGGCGGGGCTCTCCGGGCAGTTCGCCGCGAAGCCCGTGACGATCGACTGGGCATACGAGAACACGTGGTCGCCCACCCACGCCATCGGCAGGTACGAGAGGATTTCTTCATCCTGCGTCAAACTCTCCACCGCCGCCGCGTTGCGCGCGGTGACGATGAGGTTCCGGTACGAGAGCATCGCGCCCTTCGGCGTCCCCGTCGTCCCCGACGTGTAGCAGATGATCGCCGTGTCGGCGGCGCCACCCTTCGCGATCTCGTCCTCGACGTACGCCGGTTGGTTCTGCTCGAACTTGCGCCCGCGCTCGCGCAGCTCCTCGAGGCTCATGAGGTTGGGCTCGGAGTAGGCGGCGAGCCCGCGCTGGTCGTCGTAGACGATGCACTCGAGCTTCGGGCACTGCGCGCGCAGGTGGAGGAGCTTGTCGACCTGCTCCTGGTCTTCCACGACCGCGAAGCGCGCCTCGGCATGGTCGACGATGTAGGCGAGCTCTTTCTCGCTCCCGTCCTGGTAGAGGGGGACCGGCACGCCGCCGAGCATCTGCGTCGCGCAGACGGCCCAGTAGAGCTCCGGGCGGTTGTCGCCCACGACGGCCGTCTTGTCGCCGCGCGCGAAGCCCAGCGACGCGAGGCCGAGCGCGATGAGCCGGCTCTGCTCCCAGTAGTCACGCCAGGTATGTGCCTGCCAGATGCCGAGGTCCTTCTCGCGAATGGCGACCTTCTTCGGAAGTCGTTCGCCGTTGGCGCGGACGAGCTTCGGAAACGTGTCGGCGTCCGCGGGGAGCGACACGATCACTGGGCTCGCGCTCTCACCTTGCGGGTGTCCGTCCAATTCGCCTCCGCGTCACTGCGGTCTCTCGTTGCTACCTGGCAGGCGGGCCGATCGTAAAGTGGCGCGAGTGTAGCCATTAGGCCCGGGGGTGTCAAGGATTGGCGCGCAATGAC
>JBGOTH010000497.1:0-3270 GCA_041476345.1 Methylomirabilia bacterium | reverse complement strand
CGGCGCCGCCGTTCGCGCGCCCGGGCCCGCCGTTGCCGCGGACGCCGAGCTTTCGATCCATCCGTTCGAGAATCCGCGTGTGGCGATTCAGCGTCTTCACGATCGAAAGGCCCACGGTGTGGATGTCCTTGAACATCCGCCGCGTCTCGACCGCGCGCCGGATACTGTCTTCACGGAATTCACGCATGGCCTGCTGAAAACGCTCGTCAGACTGGCGTATGAGCTGCGCATAGCGGTCGTCGGACTGTTTGCGATCGGCCTCCGACTGCTTGCGATCTGCGTCGGACTGTTTGCGATCGGCGTCGGACTGCTTGCGATCGGCCTCCGACTGCCGACGATCGGCTCGAGCCTCGACGCGCAGATCGCGCAGCTCTTCAAGGATCCGCTTGAGGGCCGGATCGATGCGTCCGTTCCATTCCTGGGCCACGGTCACAAGGTAATGATCGCCGCCCCCGTGGTCAACGTGTCCTTCTCGATACGCCCAGCCTTTGACGAGCGCCGCGGCGAGGCCTCGCATGATAGAAGGTGGACCAGCATGCCAGCCGATATCACCGAACGTGTCCCTCTGACCGTCGCCGAGGCGCGCGCGCTGTCCGAGCGCGCCATGCGTGGCATCGGCTACGAGGCCGAGGAGGCGCGGATCCTCGCCGACCACTGCGTCGACGCGGCGCTGTGCGGCTACGAATACTCCGGCCTGCCGAAGCTGCTCAACGTCGCCGACCATCCCCGCTTCAAGAATCCGCGCAGCCCGATGCGCGTGATCAAGGAAACGAACGTGTCGGTGCTCTTCGACGGCGGCAACCAGAGCGGCATGCTGGGGATGTACTACGCGACGCGGGCGGTGATCGAGCGCGCGCAGTCGCACGGCTTCGCGCTCGTCGGCGTCGACAACATCTGGATGAGCGGCCGCAGCGCCTACTACGTCGAGATGGCGGCGCGCGCTGGCTTGATCGGCATCCATACCGTCGCCGCGCCGCCCGCCGTCGCGCCTCTCGGCGGCGCCAAGGCGATGCTCGGCACCAATCCGATCGCCTTCGGCTTTCCGATGGAGGGCGATCCGCTGGTGATCGATCTCGGCACCTCCGCGTTCATGGGGACCGATCTCAAGTTCCGCGAGCGTCTCGGCATCCCGCTGCCCGAGGGCGTGGCGATCGACGAGCACGGTCGTCCCACGACGGACGCGGCGGCGGCGCGACGCGGCGCGATCCTGCCGTTCGGCGGACACAAAGGCTTCGCGCTGGCGCTCGCGATGCACGCGCTCGGTATCAGCGCCGAATATCTCTTCATCGCGTACACGCCCGATCTATTCACTCCCCTCGAAGATTATCGGCGCGCGCTGGCCGCGGAGATCGCCGCGATCAAGGCGACGCCGCGGCAGGACGGCGTCGACGAGATTCGCATTCCCGGCGAGCGCGCGTATCGGGAGCGCGCGCGCCTCACGCGTGATGGCATCGAGATCGACAAGCGCATCTACGACGCGCTGATGCATCTCGCGGAGGGCAATCGCGGCGCGAACGCGGGGACGTGCTAAGGTCGCCTCTGATTCGTCGACCCTCGATCAATATCCATCCGCCCAGTCGACGACGTTGGTCAGGGGCCGCCCGTCCAGATAGGCGCGCAGATTGTCGCAGAAGAGGTCGATCCCCCGATGCTGACGCACGTCACCGCCGCCGGAGATATGCGGGGTGATGAGGACGCGCTCATCGTCCCAGAGACGACGATCGGGCTCATGTTCGAACTCACCCACGTAGACGTCGAGGGCCACGCCCCGAAGCTTTCCCGCCGCGAGGGCGGCGATCAACGCCTCTTCGTCGATGATCTCTCCGCGCGCGACGTTCACCAGGATCACGCCCGGCTTCATGGCGGCGAAGGCCTCCCGACCGATCAGCTTGGTCGTCTCCGGTGTCCACTGGCAGCAGACCGCCACGGCGTCGCTCTCCTCGAGGAGAGCATGGAGACGCTCGGGGCTTTCCAGGCGGCTGAATCCGTCTGGCGGCGCGGTATCGGGCGCCACCCGGCGCCGCGTGCCGATCACCCGCATGCCGGCGCCGGCGCACAGCCGCCCCACCTCCTGGCCGATGCCGCCGGCGCCCACGACGCACACCGTCTTCCCCTGCAGCAGCACGGGACGGTAGGGGCGATGGTCGAAACGATGCCGTTGCCGATCGCGAGATGCATGCGGGAGTCCCCTGGCGAAGTGGAGGAGGCCGGCCAAGACGTACTCGGCCATGGCGCGGGTACTTCCATAGCCGCGCGAGGTGGTGACGATGACATCACTGCTCCAGAGATCCCCGCGTAGCAGATTGCTGGCTCCGGCCGGAAGTTGGTGGAACCAGCGCAGGTGCTCAGCCCGGGCCCGGAGATCCAGCGGAAACGGAAAGCCGCCGAGGATGATCTCGGCGCCGGCCAGCAGCTGGTCGCGCTCCTCGCGCGAGCTGATCCGTCCTGCACGCTCGCCGAGGTAACGTTGGACCGTCCACGGCGGCCAGGTCGCGCGGAGCTCGACGTCGAACCAGCCCCGAGCATCGACCACGTGCAAGCTTCGGTCGACCGCCGCTATACGATTCAGAGCTTCGTCGGATACCGGCACGATCACCAGGGCTTCTCTGGTCAGCATCCTCACCTCTCCGCATCCAGTGTCGCAGCTTATACTCCGACGATCATGCGGAGGACCGCCATGAACAAGATCGTTGCATCGCCCGAGCAGGCCGTCGCGGACATCCCCGACGGAGCGACGGTCGCCATCGCCGGCTTCGGTGTCGCGCACCGTTTTGCGACGAGCCTGATCTGCGCCCTGCGCGATCAGAACACGAAAGACCTCACGCTCGTGTGCAACTCCCTCGGTGACACAGGGGCGACCCGCGGCCAGATCCTCGCGGAGAACAACCAGGTGAAGAAGCTGATCGCCGCGTTTTCCGTACGGCCGGGCACGCCCACCGCGAGCGAGGAGCAGATCGCCGCCGGTACGATGGAAGTGGAGCTCGTTCCCCAGGGGATCCTGGTCGAACGCTGCCGCGCGGGCGGCGCCGGGATTCCGGCGTTCTATTCACCGACGGGCGTCGACACCGACCTCGCGACGGGCCGAGAGATCCGCGAGTTCGGCGGCAAGCGCCACGTCCTCGAGTACGCGATCCGCGTGGACTACGCGTTGCTGAGAGGCTATCGCGCGGACCGTCTCGGCAACGTCCAGTTCCGCGGCGGCAGCCAGAATTTCAATCCCAGCTTCGCCAAGGCCGCGCGGGTCGCGATCGTCGAGGTGGACGAGATCGT
>JBGOTH010000496.1:0-3272 GCA_041476345.1 Methylomirabilia bacterium | reverse complement strand
CGCGGTCGACGTGTTCGGGTTCTCCGGCGGGCAGGCGGCGTTCGACGCGAAGATCGAAGTCACCGCGATCTGAGGCAAGGAGAGACGAGACGATGGCGACGAAGACGATCGAGCAGGAATACGCGGACGCGCGGCCGAAGTCGAAAGCGCTCTACGAGCGGGCGGTGAAGTTGATGCCGAGCGGCGCCGCCCACGACGGGCGCGTCTTTGCGCCGTTTCCCTTCTACGTCGACCACGCCGACGGCGCCTACAAGTGGGACGTCGACGGCCACCGCTACATCGACGGGTGGAGCGGCCACGGCTCCATGATCCTCGGCCACAACCATCCCGCGATCACGAAGGCCATCGTCGAGCAGGCGCCGAAGGGCACCCACTACAGCGCGGGCTCGGAGATCGAGGTGCGGTGGGCCGAGCTGATCTGCTCGATCGTCCCCGGCGCCGAGCGCGTGCGCTTCACGATGACGGGCACCGAGACGACCGCGCTCGCCATCCGCATCGCGCGCGCCCACACCGGCCGCACCAAGATCGTGAAGTTCCGGGGCCACTTCCACGGCCTGCACGACTCCGTGATGGCGGCCGTCAAGGATCCGTTCGAGCTGCCGGCCTCGGCCGGCGTTCCCGCGGAGACGCTCGCGCAGACGCTGGTCGCGCGCACCAACGACATCGCGCACGTGACGGAGCTGCTCGACGAGCACGAGGTGGCGGCGGTGATCCTCGAGCCCGCCGCGTCGCGCTCCATGACGGTGCCGACGAATCCCGCGTTCCTGAAGGCGCTGCGCGAGCTCACCCGGGCGCGCGGCGTCGTCCTGATCTTCGACGAAGTGGTGACGGGCTTCCGGCTGGCCCCGGGGGGCGCGCAGGAATACTTCGGCGTCACCGCGGACATGACGTGCCTCGCGAAGGCGGTGGCCGGCGGCTTGCCCGGGGCCGCCCTCGTGGGCCGCGCCGATCTGATGGACGGCGTCGCCTTCAGCGGTGACGCCAAGCGCGATCGCACGAAGCGCGTCGCGGATCAGGGAACGTTCAGCGGGACGCCGCTCATCGCCGCCGCCGGTGTGGCCGCGCTCGAGATCTTGAAGACGGGCGAGGTGCAGAAGGAGCTGAACCGGATCGGCGATCGTCTGCGCGACGGCCTCAACCAGACGATGAAGACGCGCGGCGTGCGCGGCTGCGCCTACGGGATCTCGTCGATCGTGCGCGTGTTCATCGGCGCGGACGCGGCCGAGCTCGGCCTCGACACGTATCAGGCCGACGAGGCGCGCCTCGACCGCGGCATGGGCGCGCTCGGCGGCAAGCTCCACCTCGCGCTGCTGAACGGGGGCGTCGACACCAACCGCGGCTCGGGGCTCACGTGGCTCAACGCCGCGATGACCGACAAGGACGTGGACTTCTGGGTGGCCGCGTTCGATCGGGCGCTCGGGCGGTTGCGTGAGGACGGCGCGCTGAGTTGATCGCGCTCCTACAGATCCTCGGGACGCAGGCCGGTCCGTTTAGCGATTCGTGACAGCATGCGTGGCCCAATCTCTTCGCCGTCGTGAAATGCAAAGACGACGTCCGGCCACGCCGGACGCTCGAGCACTCGATGGGAGCCGCGCTGTCGCTTGACGTTCCAGCCGATAGCCAAGAGGGCGCCGAGTACGCGGCGGGCTTGCGTGCTCAGCCAGCGACTCACGCAGCTGCGAAGGAGATGCTGAGAAGGTTCGGTCCAGCCTCGCCATGCTCGAGGCGATCGGCGACCACTCGCAAGGCGAGAGCCTGGACGCGCGCGCACGCCTCATCTGCCGTCGCCCCGTAAGCGAGCACGCCCGGCAGGTCGGTAACCTCACCGATCCATCGGCCGTCCTCTTCGTATTCGAGCTCCACCCGAAAAATCATCGGTGCCGCAGTATTTGCCATAAGCAACCCTTTCCGAAAGAGTGGAAAGAAGGATACGGCGGACTGCTCAGGCGTGCTCGGAGAGTTGCTTTAGTCGAGACCGAACGCGGTCATCAACGAGCCCGCTTCGCCACGTAGCCGCGCTCGCGATCACGCGCGCTGAGCTTCGGATCGCGCTGCTTCGCGCGGCCGTAGCCGCCGCCGCCCGGCGTGCTGACGAGCACGCGATCGCCTTTTTTCAACACGTACTGCTTGCGGTGATCGATCGACTTGCCGTTCAGCTTCACGTCACCGAGACCGCCGTCCTCGCCGCCCGCGAACCCCGGCGCCGCGTACTTCGTGCGCTCGGCCATGAAGCTCACCACGATCGGCCGCTCCGACGTGTTTTCCATCACGATGTCCTGTCCGAGGCCCCCACGAAACTTGCCGGTGCCCCCCGAGCTCGCGCGCATGCGCTTGGCGTGGACGAAGAACGGGCTGTTGCGCTCCGCCACCTCGACCGGCGTCGATGAAATGTTGCTCGGCCACGACAGCACGTGCTCGCCGTCCTTCCGCGCCGTCGCGCCCATGCCGCCGTTGAAGAAGAGCACGTTCGTGTAGGGCTTGCCGTCGTCGCGGACGCCTGACTGCGTGATGCCCCAGAGCGGCGAGCCCACGCCCGCCATCACGCGGGTGGGAATCACCTTGTGGAGCGCGCCCAGCATCAGCAGCGGCACGTAGTGACCCGTCATGGCCCGGCTCACGACGGCGGCGGGGAAGCGGGGATTGAGCAGGCAGCCTTCCGGGGCCTTCACGTGGAGCGGGCGATACATGCCTTCGTTGTTGGCGAGGGTGGGGAGAAGCGCGCAGCGGATCGCGTACGCGGTCATGGCGTACGTGTAGGCATAGACGCAGTTGATGGCGCGCGGCTGTTGCGGCGAGGTGCCCGCGTAGTCGCACACGATCTCGTCGCCCGTGATGGTGACCGCGACCTTGAAATCGAACGGCACGTCGACGCCGTCGGTGCGGAACGCGTAGCGATACGTCCCGTCAGGCACGGCGCGGATGGCGTCGCGCATCGCGCGCTCGGACCGCGCGAAGATCTCGGCGCCGAACCCGTCGAAGCCGTCGAGCCGATAGTCGTCGAGGAGCGTGTGCACGCGCTGCTCCATCAGCTCGTTCGCGCCGGCCTGGGCCCAGATGTCGCCCATTGTCATGTCCGGCGTCCGCACGTTCGCGCGGATGAGCTGCACCATCGTGTCGTCGGTGGGTCCGGCATGGACGAGCTTCGCGAGCGGGATGTGCAGGCCTTCCTCGAAGACTTCACGTGCTTCGATGGCGCGGACGCGCCCGCCGATGTCCGGCATGTGCGCCGTCGTCGCGGAGAAGGCGACGAGACGGTCGCGGTTGAAGATCGG
>JBGOTH010000495.1:0-3283 GCA_041476345.1 Methylomirabilia bacterium | reverse complement strand
GAGGTGCTCATGCGCAAGGGCGACATGGGCCGCGAGATGTACGTGGTGGTCCGCGGCTCGGTCGAGATCGTCGACGACCACGGCCAGGTGCTCAAGACGCTCAAGGACGGCGACGTCTTCGGCGAGATCGCGCTGCTCGAGGACGTCCCCCGCATCGCGACCATCGTGACACGTACGCCATGCTTGATGCTGACCCTGGGTCGCCAGCCGTTCGAGCAGATCCTGGCGGCGACGCCCGATCTCCGGATCGTCTTCGAGCAGATGGCCGCCGCACGTCGCCGCGAAGCGGAGCTGATCCCGTAGCGAAGTATCAGCGGGGCGATGGCACCTCGCGCCTCAGTGTGGCACTCTAGCGCCCGTGATTCATCTCTCCGAGGTGACCGATCTCCCGGTCCTCGATGAACGGGGCACGCGGCTCGGACGCGTCGACGATCTCCAGGTCGACACGCTCCTCAGCCGCGTCGACCGCGTTCTCGTCAAGCGGGGGAAAACGGTCAGTGTCTTCCCTTGGTCCAGCGTCAAGACGTTTTCTCCGGAGAACCGCCAGATCACACTGACGGCGCAGGCGGCGCCCGAGCCTGCCAACGACGTGGATACCGAGGCCGTTCTCCTCAAGCGGGACGTTCTCGATCGTCAGATCATCGACATCCAGGGGCACAAGGTCGTCCGCGTAAACGACATCATGCTGGAGATCGTCGGAGACGCTCTCGTCGTCAGAAGGGTCGAAGTCGGTCTTGCGGCCGCGATGCGACGTCTCTTCGCAGGATTGCTGTCGCCGCGGCTCGTCCGGCGGCTTGCGGCGGGGCTGTCGAACCAGGCCATTTCGTGGGATTACGTCGGGCTGATCGAGCCTCACTCATCGAGGATTCGTCTCAAGGTGCACCAGCAGCTCGCCCGCATGCACCCAGCCGACCTCGCCGACATCATCGAAGACCTCGGTCGCGTTGAACGCAGCGCGATCTTTTCCCAGATGGCCCCGGACATCGCGGCGGAGGCGCTCGCGGAGACTGAGCCGTCGGTGCAGGCGACGATCGTCGAGACGATGCCGACGGATCAAGCCGCTGACGTGCTCGAAGAGATGCAGCCCGACGAGGCGGCTGATGTGCTCGGCGACCTGTCGACAGCGCGGTCGCAGGAGTTGCTCGAGGCTATGGAAGAGGCGGAGGCGAAGGGTGTGCGACATCTCCTCGGCTTCGCAGAGGACACCGCCGGCGGGCTCATGACGACCGACTACTTCAAGGCCGGCAGCGGCTGGTCGGTGGCGGAAACGCTGGCCAGGCTTCGTGAGGCTGAACGAGACCTCCTGTCCGAGGTGAGCGAGATCCCGGTCACTGGCGACGGCGACCGGCTGGTCGGTGTCGTGTCGCTGGTGCACCTCGTTCGGGCGACTCCCCACGATCCACTCACGGGTCTGCTTCAGACCGAACTGGTCGCGGTGACGCCCGCGGCTCCATTCAGCGAGGTGTTGGAGTGCTTCGAGAAATATCACTTGCGGACCCTGTGCGTGACCGACGAGTTCGGCGTTCTGGTTGGGCTCATTAGCATCGAGGATGTGTTGAGGCGACTGCTGGCCGCGCGCTGAGCGAATGGCCTTCGGTCGCCGCTCCGCGCTGCTGTGGGCTCAGCTGGGCGCCATCTTTGCATTGATGGGGCCTGGCTTCATTACGAGCAACGTCGACAACGACGCCGGCGGGATCTACACATACTCGGTCGCCGGCGCTCGCTACGGCTACTCGCTGCTCTGGCTTCTCGTCCCCGTGCTCGTCTCGTTGATCGTGGTTCAAGAGATGTGCGCGCGCATGGGTGCCGTCACCGGCAAGGGACTCGCCGACCTCATCCGCGAGCAATACGGCCTCAGGCTGACGGCTCTCGTCATGCTCGTCGTGCTGATCACCAATCTCGGAAACGCCGTCGCGGAGTTCGCGGGTTTGGCGTCGAGCCTCGAGCTCTTCGGCATCAGCCGATATCTCTCGGTGCCCGCGGGCGCCATTGGTGTCTGGTGGCTCGTCGTGTTCGGCAACTACCGGTCGGTCGAAAAGGCATTCCTCGTGGCCTGCGTGCTCTATCTCGCCTATCCTCTGTCCGGTCTGCTCGCGGGGCCGGATTGGACGGCGGTTCTCCACGGAACGATCGTCCCCACCGTCCCTCTCCACCTCGACGGTGTGGCCATGATGGTCGGTATCATCGGGACGACCATTGCTCCCTGGATGCAGTTCTACCTGCAGTCGTCCATCGTCGAAAAGGAAGTCAAGGTCAGCGACTATGCCAAGTTGTGGTTCGACGTCGTCCTCGGGTCGATCTTCGCCGTGCTCGTCGCCGCCTTCATCATCATCGCGTGCGCGGCGACCCTGCACGCGGCGGGCATCACCGAGATAGCCAGTGCTGCTCAGGCGGCCACGGCGTTGGCGCCGCTGGCCGGGCGATACGCGTGGGCACTCTTCGCGCTGGGCTTGGCCAACGCCTCGCTGTTCGCCGCCTCGATCCTGCCGCTCGCGACCGCCTACAGCGTCTGCGAAGGCTTCGGCCTCGAGACCGGTGTCAATCGAAAGTTCGGCGAAGCACCCGAGTTCTATTGGCTGTACACGCTAATAATCGTCGTCAGCGCCGGCGCGATCTTGGTGCCCGGCGTCCCCCTCTTGAAGATCATCCTGTTCTCGCAGGTGATGAACGGGGTGCTGCTGCCGTTCATCCTCGTGCTCATGGTTCTCCTCATCAACAGACGAGAGTTGATGGGGGAGTTGATCAACGGCCGGGTGTACAACGCGGTGACGTGGACGACGATTATCGCCCTCATCGTTCTGACGATAATCATGGTGATCACCGCCTTCCTCACCTGAGCGTGTTCAGCCGGCTTTGGGGCAAAGCCGGCCTGTCTTGACAAGATGTTCCGCTTGACAACTCCCGGAGTCGAATGGATCATCGGCCTCACGAAAATCAAGCGAGACCTCGAGCGACGCACGAGTCGGCTGAAACTTCGCGGAAACAGGGGAGGAGACGCACATGGCTCATCTCACCAGGCGTTCGATGCTCCGCGGGTCCTTGGCTCTTGCGGCGACCGGAACATTCGCGGCACCCCGCATTGCCAAGGCGGCGGCGACGACCGCGACCGCGTGGTTCGCGCAGGGGTTCGTCCAGGACGAGGACGTAGCGTTGCGCAAGGCCGTCGCCGACTACGAGAAGGCGAGCGGCAACAAGATCGAGCTGAGCATCATCCCGTTTGCGCCGCATCGGCAGAAGGTGATCTCGGCGATCACCAGCGGCGTCGTCCCCGATGTGACGCAGG
>JBGOTH010000494.1:0-3285 GCA_041476345.1 Methylomirabilia bacterium | reverse complement strand
GCGGAGCTCGATCAGCATGCGCGGGATGTCGATCCGCACCGGGCACGCATCCGCGCAGGCGCCGCACAGTGACGACGCGTGCGCCAGGTCCTTCACCGAGCGCGGGCCGTTGAGCATGGCCGTCAGCAGAATCCCGATGGGACCCGGATACGTGTAGCCATAGGCGTGGCCGCCGATCTGCCGGTACACCGGGCAGACGTTGAGGCACGCCCCGCAGCGCAGACAGTAGAGCGCCTCGCGCAGGGTCCCGCTGATCTGGTCGATGCGGCCATTGTCGAGCAGCACCAGGTGGAACTCGTCGGGGCCTTCGAGCTCCCCGGGGTGACGGGGGCCTCTCACCAGCGTCGTATAGACGGAGAGCTTCTGGCCGGTCGCGCTCTTCGCGAGGATGGCGAGGAAGACGGCGAGGTCGGTCATGGACGGAACGACCTTCTCGACGCCCATCACCGCCACGTGGACCCGCGGCAACGTCGTCACCATCCGGCCGTTGCCCTCGTTCGTGACGAGGACCACGGTTCCGGTGTCCGCGACGGCGAAGTTCGCCCCGGTGATCCCCATGTCGGCCTGGAGAAACTTCTCCCGCAGCTCGACGCGCGCGATGGCGGTCAGGACTTCCGGATCCGCCGGCACGTCCGGCCGCCCCAGCTCGCGGGCGAACAGCTCGGCTACCTGCCCTTTCGTCTTGTGGATGGCCGGCGCGATGATGTGCGATGGGCGCTCGTGCGCGAGCTGGATGATGTATTCGCCGAGATCGGTCTCCACCGGGCTCACGCCGGCCGCTTCGAGCGCCTCGTTGAGGTGGATCTCCTCCGTCGCCATCGACTTCGACTTCACCGCCATGCGCGCGCCGGTGCGGCTGGCGATGTCGAGGACGATCCGCCGCGCGTCTTCGGGCGTCGTCGCGAAGTGTACGTGCCCGCCGAGCCGCTCCACGTTCTCGACGAGCTGCTCGACGTAATAGTCGAGCCGCTGCAGCGTCGCTTCCTTGATGCTCCGGGCCCGATCCCGCAGCGCGTCGCCCTCCGGGAACTCTCCGAACGCCTCGCGCTGAAGATCGATGAACTTCGTGGTGGCGATCGTGAGCGCTTGCTGCAAGAAGCCGTCCTGGAGCGCCTTGTCCGCCCGCTCGCGAAACGGGATCCGGAGATCGACCTCGCTCACCGCGCGTCCTCGAGCAATTCCGCCAGATGCACCGCGCGCACCGGCGACTTGCGTCGCGTCAGCCCCCCCGACATCTGCATGAGGCAGCCGGCGTCGCACGCCACCACGCAGGTGGCACCCGTGGCCTCCACGTTGGCGAGCTTCTTGTCGAGGATGGCGGTGGACACTTCCGGCAGCCGCACCGCGAACGAGCCGCCAAAGCCGCAGCACTCGTCGTGGCCCGGCAGCTCGACCAGCTCCACGCCCTCGAGATTCGCGAGGATCTCGCGCGGTGTCGCGGACTCGTGGAGCCCGCGCAGAAGGTGGCAGGAATCGTGGTACGTCACACGACCGCGCACCCGGCCCGTGAACGACGTCTTGCCGAGCACGCGGACGAGGAACTGCGAGAGCTCGTAGCTTTTCGCGGCGAGCCGGAGCGCGTCCGCGGCGAGCGGCGTGTCCTTCAGCAGGCCCGGCACTTCGTGCTTGACCATCCATGCGCACGAGCCCGACGGCACCACGACGTACGGCGCGTCGCGGAAGATCGTCACGAGTCGCTCGGCGAGTTCCCGTGCCTCCGCGTGGTACCCGGAGTTGAACAGCGGCAGGCCGCAGCACGTCTGGCCTCGCGGAAACTCCACGGTCACGCCGAGCTTTTCGAGGAGCCGAACGATCGCCACCCCGACGTCCGGGTACAGCATGTCCCCCAGACAGGTGATCATGAGCGCGGCGCGAACGGGGGCGTCGGCCATTACGCGTGAGGCGGCGGTGGCGTCACGACGACGAGGAGGAGCAGCGGTGCCGGCCCGTCGTTGACGACGCCATGGTCGACGCCGGCGGGCGCGATCACGGCTTCGCCGGGGCCCACGCGCTCCTCCGCGTCCCCGACGCTGATCCGTCCTTCGCCTTCGAGGACGACGTAGACCTTGTCTTGATCGCCGTGCGTGTGCCGCTTCTGCGACTGGCCCGGTGCGACGCAGTAGAGGTCGAGCAGCGCCCGCTCCGTGGCGCCGAGCGCGATCTTCGCCATCTTGTCCGGCTGGAACTTCACGTGATCGCGGATCGTGATCTTCGTCATTTGTAGAACGGGAACCCTGGGAGGTGTTCCCGTTTCCCTCCCTTCGCGTGTTGACGCGCGCATTCCCGTTTCCCTCCCTTCGCGTGTCGACGTGCGTGTTCCCGTTTCCCTCCCGTCATGCGCAGGCTCTCGCGAGAAGCTCGACGGGATGCACGACCTCGATCGTGACACTGCGCGCGCGCAGGCCCTTGGCGATCTGGAGCAGGCATCCCGGGTTGCCCGCCGCGACGATCCGGACGCCCGTCTCGAGAATGCGTGCGATCTTCCGGTCGAGAAGCTGTTCGGCCATCCCGGGCTCGAACAGGTTGTAGACGCCGGCGCTGCCGCAGCAGAGATCGCTCTCTCCAAGCTCGGCCAGCGTGAGGCCGGGGATGCGGCGCAGCAGGTCGCGCGGCTGCGCGCGGACGCGCTGGCCGTGAGCGAGGTGGCAGGCATCGTGATACGTGACGGCGACATCCAGGCGGCCGAGCGGAAGGTCGGCCTCGACGAGTACCTCGCTGACGTCACGCGTGCGGGACGCCAGCACGTGCGCCTCGGGTGAGTCCGGCAGCCAATGCCCATACTCTTTCATCGCGGAGCCGCAGCCGGCCGCATTCGTGACGACGAAATCGACGTCGGACGAAAAGGCGGCGGCGAGGGCGGAGGCCTGCGCCCGGAATTCGTCGAGGCGACCCGCGTGGAGGTCGAGCGCGCCACAGCAGCGCTGATTGCGCGGTATCACCACGTCGTAGCCGGCCGTCGACAGCAGGCGCACAGTGTCTCGGTTCACGTGCGGAAAGAGATGGCGCTGCACGCATCCCGTGAGCAGTCCCACACGACCGCGACGTCTCCCGCGCGCCGGCGTGAGCCCGGGCAGCGCGACCGGCGACGGTACGTCGGGAAGCATCGCCTCCATCGCGGCGAGCCGCGGTGCGAGGCGCAAGAGGCCGGAGCCACGCACCAGGCGCTGGAGCCCGCTCCGCTGATACGCGCGGAGCGGCGCCAGCAGCGCACCCAGTCGCGCCGGGCTCGGCAATACGCCGTAGATGAACGAGGCCAGCGCGCCGCGTTGCGTCGACCGCCCCTGC
>JBGOTH010000493.1:0-3289 GCA_041476345.1 Methylomirabilia bacterium | reverse complement strand
AGGCCCTGGCAACTGTTCGGGCTCTGGATGAGATTGAGCGCGACGACCCCTGCTGTCCTTCGGTCTCGCGACCCCGGAGGCTAAACGGTCTGTCGCGCCCAAGGAGAGTTCATCAGCACGCCGTGAGATATACAAGGAGGCGGCACACTCCCGGCCCCGCTCATGAATAATCCAGGCTAGCGCGACTGCTGCCAGACGGCGAACGCCGTGCCGAGCCCGGTGCCGGCCTCGGAGCGGTAGTACGGCAGGTAGTCGACGAGCTTCATGTCGAGATGCTCGAGGGCCCCGGCCGCCGCGATCCAGTTCCTGATCTCCGAGTTGCCGGACTCGAGCTGATCCGCGGGCAGCGCGCCGATCGCCGCCGCGTCCTTCTTCGCGAGGATGTCGAGGACGTGGCGGTCGAGGGTCTCGTCGACCACGAAGTGGCTGAGCCCGCCGGAGGCGACAATTCCAATTCGCTGGTCGGTGGGCCACGCGCTTATCGCCTGCCGCATGGCTCGCCCGAGCTGGTAGCAGCGCTTCGGCGTCGGCTGGTTCGGCGGGTAGTACGTGTTCAGGAGCACGGGAACGATCGGCACCACGCGCTCGCCCATGAGGCGCTGGTGCACGAAGTTCCACGCGTGCCCGAACGGCGAGTGGCGCGGCTGCTTCCGGATGTGCGCGACGTCGAACTCGTGCTCGTGCGTCAATGTCTCGATCAAGTGACGCGCCAAAGGCGCGTCCACGGGAAAAGATCGGTTCGCGCCGTCGCCGTAGAAGCCCCAATAGCCGGAGCGCAGGACGGGGTGCATCTTCTCGCGGGGCGGCGGCAGGTTTTCGACCGCCTCGCCCCAGTAGATGCAGAGGGCCGGCTGGCCGTCGGTGCTGAACCATTCGTTCTGGTCGTCGCCGATGACGACGAGCGCATCCGGCTTCGCGTCCGCGATCGCGGCGCCGAGCCGCGCGATCGCGGCCTGCGCGGCCTCGTGCCGGCCTCGCGTGACCGCCGGCGCGAGCTCGCGTCCGATCCACGACGCCTTCGCCTTGACCATGCCGTCGAAATCGCGGACGTACGGATTGCCCCGGTCCCGCGCAGCGAGGTCGGGGAACGCCGCGTAGTCGATGCTGAGCACGGGGCTGTGCGAGCTGCCGATACCGAGGACGATCTCGGCCATGGTGGGAGTAGTATAGGCGCACTACAGAGCCGGGAGACGGACCGACATGACGACGTACACGAGAATCTCCGCCGACAGCCACATCGACATGCCCTGGATGCCCAACGAGCTCTTCACGACGAACGCATCCGCCGCGATGAAGGACCGCATGCCGTACGTCGTCGACGGTCCGGACGGACCGTTCTGGACGTGCAAGAACGGTATGTCGTTCGGGCTCGTCGGAGGCGTCGGTCCGTCCGGCCAGAAGTTCGTCCCCGGCCAGAACTACCGCGTCGACAAGATGGCCGCGGTCGGCCTCTACGAGGACGGCAAGAAGGGCTTGCGACGCCCGATCGACCCGCACCTGCGCGTGAAGGACCAGGACCTCGACGGCGTCGACGCCGAAGTACTCTTCGGCATCCTCGGCGCCGCCACGCGGCTGAACGACAACGAAGCCGCGAAAGAGATGTTCCGTATTTACAACGACTGGCTCGTGGACTTTCAAAAGCCGTATCCGCACCGCTTCATCGGTCTTGCCTGCCTCCCGTTCAGCGACATCGACGCCGCGATCAAGGAGATCTACCGCGTCGCCAAGATGGGCATCCGCGGCCTCGAGCTGTCGTGCTCGTGGGACATGGAGCCCATGTATCACCCCGTGTGGGAGCCGCTCTGGAAGGCCGTCAACGACGTGAACCTGCCGCTGCACTTCCACACGTTCCCGTCCACGCCGCCGAACGTGCGCGACAAGCTGACGGGCCTCACGCGCCGCGCCGCGCTCTTCACCGGTGTCTCCGCGTTCCAGATGAACCTGATCAACATCCTCGCGGCGATCATCGGCGCGAACGTGCTCGAGCGGTACCCGAACGTCCGCATCGTGTTCGGCGAGAGCGGCATCGGCTGGATCCCGTACGCGCTCGACCGCATGGACTTCGAGTGGGAAGACCGCTTCCGCGACCTCGGCCTGAAGATGAAGCCGAGCGATTACTGGAAACGCCAGTGCAAGGCGACGTTCCAGTTCGACAAGATCGGGACGTGGGAGAAGAGCATCGAGGTGCTCGGCGTGGAGACGATCATGTGGGCGTCCGACTACCCGCACACCGACGGCATCTGGCCCGAGTCGGAGAAGTACATCGAGGAGCAGTTCGGCCACCTGCCGAAGGACGTGGTGCGGAAGATCACCTGCGAGAACGCGGGGAAGTTCTACGGCCTGATCAAGTAGCCTTCCCGCGCGCGACGATCAGCACGCTGCCGGAGAACCACCGGCTGACGAAGTAGTGGCGTTCGGCGACGAGGCCGCCCGCGTCGAGCTCGTCGAGCACGTCCGCCAGCGCCACGGTCCGATGCCCGGGCCGCCCGGTCGCCCACCGCACGAGGGCGCGCTTCATCGCCCGGAGCGGCTTGGTGACGCTCCGGTATTCGACGACGACCCACCCGCGCGTGACGCGTGCCAGCTCGCCGAGGACGGCGATCCGCTCCCGGCGCTTCAGGAGATGGAGAAAGCGGATGCTGAACACGGCATCCGCGCTGCGCGCGCGGCACGGCAGCTGCGCCGCGTGGGACCTGACGAACCGAAGATCCGGCGACGTCAACTCCGGTTTTCCTCTCGCCACCGCGAGCATCTCGCCCGAGATGTCGAGCGCGATCACGCGCTGGCGCGCCGCGAGCAGGCACGCGTCGATGCGGCCGGTGCCGCAGGCGACGTCGAGCACGAGGCCGCCCGCCGGGAGATCTTTCAGAATGTTTCGGAGGAGCCGGAGGGTGCGCCAGTTGTTGAAGCGACCGCCGAGCGTCCGGTACCGCACGCGATCGTAGGCGCCGACGACATCGGGATGCTGGTAGCGCTCCGAGACAGGACGATCCGGAAACGGCGTCACTGCGGTGCGATTATAGCCGGGCGCGGCGACGCGCCCGCTAGAATAGCGGCGCATGATGTTCCTCGACGCACTGGACACGCCGGCCGTCACCGTGCACCTCGACGTGATGGAATCCAACATCCGCCGCGTGCATCGACACCTCGCGGAGGCCGGCATCGCGAACCGCCCGCACATCAAGACGCACAAGATCCCGGCCGTCGGCGCCATGCAGATGCGGGCCGGGGCGGTCGGCATCACCTGCCAGAAGCTCGGCGAAGTGGAGGTCTTCACCGACGCCGGCGT
>JBGOTH010000492.1:0-3292 GCA_041476345.1 Methylomirabilia bacterium | reverse complement strand
CGTCATCCGTCGATCCAGGTCGATGCCGTGGAAGCCTCGATCACCAACGTGCGCATCGCCAGCGGGCTCAACCGATACCCGAACGCGACGTTCCGGCAGGGGCTCATCGAGGAGCTGCCCCAGCACTTCGCGGCCGGCTCGGTGGACCTCGTCTATTCGTTCGCGGTGCTCGAGCACGTGCGCGACGTCGACCAGACGATCGAGGCGGTGCTCACCGTCCTCCGTCCCGGCGGCCGGTTCTGCTTCGTCGTGCCGATGAAGGAGTTCGAGGCCAAGGGCCACATTCCGCCGTACGTCCCGCGTCCGGGGTACTGCGACCACGTCCGCGTCTTCACCGAGCGGGAGTTGCGCGCGCGATTCGACCGCTTCGGGGGCTTCGTGCTGCACGCGCTCGATGGCCCGCTCAAGGAGGAGAAGACGCCTCCGTTTCTCACGGTGCTCGCGCACGGATCGTTCTTCGTTGCGTTCTCGAAGGCGGGCGGGGCGTAGTCACGGCGAGGAACAGCGGGAAACCTGGGAGGGAACCGCCGCGATTCCCTCCCAAGCCCTCTCTATGGTCAGACGCCGGGGGAGCCGGCGTACGGGCCGCGTCGCGCGGTCAATTGAATGTCCCCATTTCGACCAGCCGACGTCGCAGCGCCGCACAGTCTTCGAGTGCGCGCTTCACCGCCGGCCACGCGTACGATCCGGGCGGAACTCGCAGCAGGTCGCGCTCCGTGAGCTGTAGCCGTAGCCACGGCAGCTTCCACGCGATCTGATGCAGACGCTCTATCGCACTAAACGATTCGTTGATGTCCGGCCTCCGGCAGAAGCTCGATTCGTATGGGTTTCCAAAGCGAGATTCGTGCCGGAGCCGGAGCGTGTGCGGCAACGTTACGGAAATCTGAGCGAATCCGCGTCGTCGATCGGCGGGTCATAACGGCACACGCCCTCGCCTGAAAAGTTCTCCGACACCCGACCCTGGAGCGATCTAGAGCTTCGCGAGGTCGACGACGTCGATGCGTAGTCGGTGCTTGGAGATCGTCGCGATGAAGCGCCTGTCGGCGGTGACGAGCGGAACCCGCTGGCGCTCGGCGAGCGCCAGATAGACGCAGTCGTAAACCGGGTGCGCCAGGGCGCGCGCGAGCTCCAGCGCTCGCGCGGCAAGGGGACGCACCGGGTGGAAATCGAGGCCGCTTCCTTCCAGAAGCGCCAGCGCCCGATCGGCTTCTCCTCCACTGATCTCGCGGCGGGCGGCTTTCCGCCACAGGACGTTGGCCGCCTCGACGACGAGCATGTCCGGTGCGCTGAGACCGGCGGGGTGGTCGAGCAGCCTGGCCGCCTGATCGCTCAACGGCTCCGGCACGAGCCACTTCATGGCCACGCTCGCGTCGACGACGTAGCTCACCGCTGTCGGTCTCGCCGGAGCAGCGTCGTGCTGTCGCTGTGCCGCCGGTCCGCGAGCTTTCGTCGAAACTCGGCGGCACGTGTGCGGAAGCCCGCGCGGTCGCCGCTCGCCGCCGCCGTCAACACCTCCCGCAGCTCGCGCTCGAGGGCGATGCCCTTGCGCCGCGCGCGCGCGCGAAGCCGCTCCATGACCGCGTCGTCGATGTTCCGGATCACGACCTGCGCCATGACGCCCTCCCGCCGGAATGATATCAAGATGATATCACCACGGCCTGTGTAGAGCGGCGGGGAGCGACAGCCGGGCCCCGACGCTGGGCTCGACTGTCCCTCCGCCGAGCGGTAAGCGTTACGTCGAACGCGGGAGCGACGTCGCCGCGTAGGTGCCGGCCATCCCACGCGTGCCGGGCTTGTACGGCACCGGCGCCGCCGCGTCGTCGGCGGAGATCGGAATGGGCTGGCCCTCACGCCGCCCGAGCGCGCGCTCGACGATCTCGAAGAGCGGCTCCTTGTCGTACTGCGCCCAGAACCCTGCCGTGAGGCGGATGGGATCGCCGGAGTAGTACCGCACGTACTGCGCCATGCGGGAGCCGAACGAGTCGCCCGTCACGTCCCACGCGAGCTTGAAGAGCGCGATCCGCTCTTCGGCGGAGATGCCGGCGCGACCGCGCACGTACTTGTCGATGTACGGCCGGGTTTCGGGATTGGAAAGATCGGCTTCGCTCGGCGCGTAGAAGAAGCCGCCCGCGGCCAGCGTTTGCACGATCTCGACGAAGCGCGTGTAGATCTTTCCCGTCTGGACATGAAACGCGCGCAGGCCGTGCCCGCCCGGCAGCCACACGCCGTTGGGGAGCTTCTGCGCCATCGCCTCCGAGCCATAGAAGATCGCGCGCGCGATCTCCATCTGGCTCAGCATCTCGCCGAGCTTTTCCTGGATGTGGAGGAAGCCGGTGATGCCGATCGCGTCCGCCAGCTTCATGGCGAGACCGCAGAAGAACTCGAGCTGGCTCAGCATGCGCGCGGACGTCTGGAGGTTGAGGAGCGCGCCGAAGTCCGCGCCGAGGCCGTTGATGATGGCGCCGCTGCCGGGAGATCCGTCGACGAGCACGCGGTCCCACGGCACCAGCACGTCGTCGAAGACCGCGATGCAGTCCATCTCCTCGAAGCGGCTGCTGAGCGGATGATCGAAGCGCGACCGCGGCAGCGGCGCCACCGTTTCACGGCAGATGAACGTGAGCCCCGGCGTGTTGCTCGGAATGCCGAAGACGAGTCCGTAGGCGTCGTCGCCCGGCGGTACGCCGCCGAAGGGGATCACCGCGACTTCCTCCGTGATCGGCGCCATGGTGCCGAGCATCTTTGCGCCACTCACGACGATGCCGTCGGTCGTCTCCCGCGCGCGGCCCAGGTGCAGGAACGGCTCTTCCTGCTGGGCGGAGGTCTTCGACCGGTCGATTTGCGGGTTGATGAGCATGTGCGTGAGGAACAGGTCGTTCTCGCGGACGTACTCGTAGTAGCGCGTGGCGTTCTCGCCGAAGCGGGCGCCCGCGCGCGCGAAGCGGTCGGCCATCAAGTGCCAGCCCGTGACGAACTGGTTCATGAAGTCGGGCCCGCGGCCCATGAAGCCGAAGTTGTGATCCGCGCGCAGCTTGAAGTGCTTGCGCTTCTTCACGAGGTCTTCGCGCGAGTAGGGGACCAGGAACGACGACGACACGGGGGCGCCGGTGGTCGGCGACAGGTAAGTCATGACGTCGCGGTACGCGGGATCCATCTGCATGTCGTACTGCTCGGCGATGGCGCGGATCGGCTCCTGGAAGAGCGGCTCCGCGGTGACGTCGGTGATGCGACGGCCGCCCAGGTAGACGCGTGGCGCGTTCTTCTTCAGCGATTCGACGTAGGCCTGTCCGCTGCG
>JBGOTH010000491.1:0-3295 GCA_041476345.1 Methylomirabilia bacterium | reverse complement strand
CTCGCGCGCGTCGCGGTGGATCGAATCGACATGCGCCGCCACCAGGGCGTGCACCCGCGCGTGGGCGCCGTGGACGTCGTACCGTTCATTCCGCTGCGCGGCACCTCGATGGTGCAGGCGGTGGACGTCGCGCACCGCTTCGGGCGGGCGCTCTCCGAGGCGACGGGCGTGCCGGTGTTCTTCTATGCCGAAGCGGCAGCCGTGCCTGCGCGTCGAGAGCTGCCCGTCGTGCGGTGGGGCGGGTTCGAGCGGCTCGCCGAGCGTCTCGCGGAGCCGCAGTGGCGCCCGGACTGCGGCGGCGCGGCGCCGCATCCGAGCGCGGGCGTCACGATCGTCGGCGCGCGCGGGCCGCTCATCGCATTCAACGCGATGCTCGACACGCCGGACGTCGCAATCGCGAAGTCGATCGCGGCGGCGATCCGCGAGTCGACGCCAGGCGGGCTGCCGTCGGTACGCGCGATGGGCGTGCATCTCGCGAGTCGAGGCGTTGCGCAAGTGGCGATGAACCTGCTCGACTATCGCGTGACGCCGCCCGCGGTCGTCGTGGCGCGTGTCGAGAGGGACGTGCGCGCACACGGCGCCCGCGTCAGCGAGTGGGAGCTGGTCGGCTGTGCGCCGGCGGCGGCGTTTCCGGAGACGGACGCGCGACGCCTCGCTGTACCGCCGTCGGCACTGCTCGGCGCCGACCTCTTCGACTAACCGCTCCGGAACAGCGCGCGGGCCGGGCGTCGGCGCCGTGGGTCAAGAGGCGAATGGAGGACACGAGGTCGCGAAGCGGCCTCGCAGTCCGAGTTTGAGCCGCGGACCCACGGCGCCGACGCCCGGCCCGCGCGCTGTTCCGGAGCGGTTAGAGGACGGCGGCCGGGTCGGCGAGGTACGCGTCGAACGAGGCGCCGGTCAGCTTCTCGAAGGCTTCGACGTAGCGCGCGCGGGTGCCGGCGACGACCTCCGCCGGCAGCGCGGGGCCGGGGTAGGTCTTGTCCCAGCCCGTCTTCTCGCAGAAGTCGCGCACGAACTGCTTGTCGTAGGAGGGCTGCGCCCGGCCGGGGGCGTACACGTCCGCCGGCCAGAAGCGTGAGGAGTCCGGCGTCAGCGCTTCGTCGCCAAGGGTGATCCGCCCGGCGCCGTCGGTCCCGAACTCGAATTTCGTGTCCGCGATGATGATGCCGCGGCCGCGCGCGTAGTCGGCGGCGAACTGATAGAGCGCGATCGAGAGGCGCTCCACCTCCGCGAACATCGTGTCGCCGACGAGCTTCTTTGCCTGTGCGGTGGTGATGTTCTCGTCGTGGCCGCTCGTCGCTTTCGTCGCCGGCGTGAAGATCGGTTGCGGCAACCGGTCCGACTCGCGCAGTCCCGCGGGCAGGCGGTGACCGCAGACTTCGCCGGTCTTCTGGTAGTCCTTCCACCCGGAGCCCGCGAGGTAGCCGCGCACGACGCATTCGATCGGCAGCATCTCGAGCTTGCGGCATTCGGTGGAGCGCCCGTCCTTGCGCACCGCGAGCAGGTGGTTCGCGCAGATGGAGCGGGTGCGCGCGAACCAGAAGGCGGCGAGACCCGTCAACACCCGTCCCTTGTCCGGAATGGCCGTCGGCAGGACGACGTCGAAGACGGAGATGCGATCCGAGGCCACCAGCAGCATGCGCTCGGCATCGAGCGCGTACAGCTCCCGCACCTTGCCGCTTCCGACGTGCACCATCTCCGGCATGGCCCTATGTATCCGCGGATGCGGCACCTTCGTCAAGTGGCATAGAATACGGCGCGGTCAGGATCGAGAACCGACAACCCGTTCGCACGTCGAGGTGCTCCATGGCGAAAGCCGGACAGACCGAGCCGAAGATAGAAGCCCTGCTGAAAGAGGGGCGAAAGTTTCCGCCCTCGAAAGATTTCGTCAAGAAGGCTCTGGTCAAGTCCGCATCCGTCTACAAGGACGCCGCCCGCGACCCCGTGCGGTTCTGGGAGAAGCAGGCGAAGCAGCTCCGGTGGATGAAGCCGTGGAAGAAAGGGCTCGACTGGAAGCTGCCGTACGCCAAATGGTTCGTCGGCGGCAAGCTCAACATCTCCGACAACTGCCTCGACCGTCACGTCGAAAGCGCGCGCAAGAACAAAGCCGCGATCATCTGGGAGGGCGAGCCGGGCGACAGCCGCGTGCTCACGTATCGCGACCTCTGGCGCGACGTGAATCAGTTCGCCGCCGCGCTCAAGCGGCACGGCGTCAAGAAGGGCGACATCGTCACCATCTACCTGCCGATGATTCCGGAAGTCGCGGTGGCGATGCTCGCGTGCGCGCGCATCGGCGCGCCGCACAGCGTCGTCTTCGGCGGGTTCTCGCCGGACTCGCTGCGCGACCGCATCCAGGACGCGAAGTCGAAGATCGTCATCACCTCCGACGGGGGCTATCGCCGCGGCGGCACCGTCGCGCTCAAGAAGAACACCGACGAGGCGGTGAAGGAGTGCTCGTTCGTCTCCACCGTCATCGTCTACAAGCGGACGGGTCAGCCGGTCGACTGGACGAACGGCCGCGACATCTGGTGGGACGACTTCGTCAAGGACGCGGACCGGTACGTCAAGCCCGAGCCGATGGACTCCGAGGACATGCTGTACCTGCTCTACACCTCGGGCTCGACGGGCAAGCCGAAGGGCATCGTGCACACCACGGGCGGCTATCTCACCGGCATCACCGCGACGCATCGCTGGGTGTTCGACATCCGCGACGAAGATATTTTCTGGTGCACGGCGGACGTGGGCTGGGTCACCGGGCACTCGTACGTCGTGTACGGGCCGCTCGCGAACGGCGCCACCACGCTCATGTACGAGGGCACGCCCGACTATCCGGACAAGGACCGCTTCTGGCGCGTCATCGAGAAGTACGGCGTCACCATTCTCTACACGGCGCCCACGGCGATCCGCACGTTCGTCAGGTGGGGCGACGCGTTTCCGAACCGGTGCGATCTGTCGTCGCTGCGCCTGCTCGGCACCGTCGGCGAGCCGATCAATCCCGAAGCGTGGGTCTGGTATTGGAAGACGATCGGCAAGGGCAAGTGCCCCGTCGTCGACACGTGGTGGCAGACGGAGACGGGCAACATCCTGATCACGCCGCTGCCCGGCGTGACCGTGACGAAGCCCGGGTCCGCCACCATGCCGTTCCCCGGCATCAGCGCCGCGGTCGTCAACGAGAAGGGGGAGCCCGCGCAGGCCGGGTATCTCGTGATCACGAAGCCGTGGCCGGGCATGCTCCGTGGCATCTACGGCGATCCCGAGCGCTTCGTGAAGCAGTACTGGAGCCAGCAGCCCGGCG
>JBGOTH010000490.1:0-3304 GCA_041476345.1 Methylomirabilia bacterium | reverse complement strand
CGTCACCGAGCCATGTCGGCTCTCGACTCCCCCGACCGACGAGCACCGCGCTCCCGACGAGGTTGCGCACCATGTGATGCAGGAAGCGATCGGCGGCGATCGCGATGACCACGCGGAATCTGCGGCGGACGACGTGAATCGCGCGGACGCGACACAGGGGAATCGCGTCGCGCCCCGCCGCCGCGCAGAATGCCCCGAAATCGTGGGCCCCGAGGACGGTGCGCAGTGCCGCACGCATGGCGTCGAGGTCGAGCGGCGTCGATACGTGCCACGCGACGCGCCGCAGGAGCGGGTCCGCCACCGCCCCGGCGTCGATGACATACGCGTAGCGCTTGCCGGTGGCGCTGCGCCGCGCGTCGAAGCCCGCATCCGCCCCCACCGAACGCAGCACGCGGACGTCGCGCGGAAGGGTGGCATTGAGCGCACGTGCGATCGTCGCCGCGGTGAGCGTGCCGTCGGTGGTCAGCGACGCCACCTGTCGCATGGCGTGGACACCGGCGTCGGTGCGACTCGCGCCGACGAGCTTCACCGAGGGCCCGAGCACGGAGCGCGCCGCGGCGAGCACGACGCCCTGCACGGTCGATACGTCGGCCTGGATCTGCCAGCCCGCGTACCCCGTGCCGTCGTAGGCCAGCTCGAGACGGACGACGCGCCGCGTGGCGCCTATCGCAGCAGGAGCTCCGCGATCTGCACGGCGTTGGTCGCGGCGCCCTTGCGGAGCTGGTCGCCGACGACCCAGAAGTTCAACGCGCGCGGATGCGACAGGTCTTCACGGATGCGGCCGACCCAGCAGTCGTCCTGCCCCTCGACGTCGACGGGCATCGGATAGCGACCCTGGGCCGGATCGTCCCACACGCGCAGCCCGGGGAAACGCTCGAACGCCGCGCGCACATCGGCCACGCCGAGCTTCGTGTCGGTCTCGACGTTGACGGCGATCGAGTGACAGGTGAACACCGGAACGCGGACCGTCGTAGGCGACACGAGCAGGTCCGGCAGCTCGAGAATCTTCCGGAGCTCGTTGACGAGCTTCTTTTCCTCGCCCGTGTAGCCGTCGGCCCCGAACGCATCGATGTGCGGGATGACGTTGAAGGCGATCCGGTGCGCGAAATGCTTCGGAGTCATCGCCTCGCCGCGCGCCCACGCCAGGGTCTGCTCGCGCAGATCGGCGATGCCGTTCACGCCGGCCCCCGACACCGACTGGAAGCTGGTGGCCACGACGCGTCGCAAGCGCCCGGCATCGTGCAACGGCTTGAGCGGCATCGCGGTAATGATCGTCGTGCAGTTCGGAGATGCCAGGATCCCCTCGTGCCGTTGCACGACGTGCGGGTTGATCTCCGGCACCACCAGCGGCACCTTCCGATCCATGCGGAACGCGTTGGACTTGTCGACGATGACGGCGCCGTCCTTGCGGATGATCGGCGCGTATTCCTTCGACTGGGTCGACCCCGCTGACATGAAGGCGATGTCGACGCCCTTGAAGGCACCGGGCTCGACGCGGCGGATCGGAATCGCTTCGTCGCGAAAGATCACCGTCGTGCCCACGGAGCGCTCCGAAGCGAAGCAGCGAAGCTCCTTCACTGGAAACTTCCGCTCTTCGAGGATCCTCAACGTGGCCCGCCCGGCGGCCCCGGTGGCGCCGACGACCGCGACCGTCACCCCCGACGCCATCAGTACGCCGCCTCCAGCTCGCGCACGATGAGGTCGCCCATCGCGCCCGTGCCCACGATCTTGTCCCCCGGGCCGGCGATGTCGCGCGTCCGGTGGCCTTGCTCGAGCACCCGCAGCACCGCGGCATCCACCCGATTCGCGTGCGCGCCGAGATCGAGAGAGTACTGGAGGAGCATGCCCGCCGAGAGGACGGCCGCGATCGGGTTCGCGATGCCCTGGCCCGCGATGTCGGGCGCGGTCCCGTGCACCGGCTCGTAGAGCGCGACGCGGCCCCCGAGCGACGCGGACGGCAGCATACCGAGGGAACCCACCAGGATGGCGGCTTCGTCCGACAGGATGTCGCCGAACATGTTCTCCGCGACGAGGGTATCGAAGCGCGTCGGACGGGCGACCAGCTCCATGGCGCAGTTGTCGACGAGGATATGCTCCAGCATGACGTCCGGATAGTCCTTCGCGACGCGGGTCACGACGTCGCGCCAGAGCTGCGAGACGATCAGCACGTTGGCCTTGTCCACGGAGGTGAGCTTCTTCCGCCGCTTGCGGGCGACGTCGAAACCGACGCGCGCGATGCGCTCGATCTCGCGCGACGTGTACGACATCGTGTTGACGGCACGCGCGCCGCCGTCCGCGAACGTCTCGATGCCGCGCGGCTCGCCGAAATACAGCCCGCCCGTCAGCTCGCGCACGACGAGCAGGTCGGTCCCCTCGACCACCGAGCGCTTCAACGGCGAGGAGTCCACGAGCATCGGGAACGTCTTCGCGGGACGCAGATTCGCGTAGAGATCGAACTCCTTGCGCAGCGCGAGCAGCCCTCGCTCGGGCCTCCGCTCCTGCGGCAGGTGGTCCCACTTCGGGCCGCCGACGGAACCGAACATGATCGCGTCCGCTTTCTTGCAGAGATCGAGGGACGCCGGCGGCAGGGGCGTGCCCGTCGCGTCGATCGCACAACCACCAACAAGCCCCTCCTCAAACTCCAACGACACGCCGGCATGCTTGGCCACGACCTTCAGGACTTTCATGGCCTCGGCCGTCACCTCCTTGCCGATGCCGTCCCCCGGAAGGACCGCGATGCGATGCGTGGCCATCCTTACGGTCCGACTTCTTTCGTGCGTTGCCCGGTCGTCTGCACGAGGCGGTTGATCGCGCTGAGATACGCGCGCGCGCTCGCCTCGATGACGTCGGTCGACGAGCCCTTGCCGGACACGACCGTGCCGTCGAAGTCGACCTTCACCGATACCTCGCCGATGGCGTCCTTGCCCGTGGTGGCGGCGCGGAGCGCGTAATCCTGGAGTCGCCCCTTCATGCCGGTGATGGCGTCGATCGCGTTCAGCACCGCGTCCACGGGCCCGTCGCCGATGCCGGAGTCCTGGAACGTTTGTCCTTCCCGACCGAGCTTCACCGTCGCCGAGGGCACGACGCCCGTCCCGCTGAGCACGTGAAGATAGTCGAGCGTGTAGGTCTCCGGCGTCTGCGTGACCTCGTCGGTGACGATGCTCACCAGATCCTCGTCGAAGACTTCTTTCTTCCGGTCCGCGAGGTCCTTGAACTTCTTGAAGGCGCGGTCGATGTCGGCCGCCTGCAGCTCGAAGCCGAGCTCCTTGAGCCGGCTGTTGAGCGCGGCGCGCCCGGAGTGCTT
>JBGOTH010000489.1:0-3310 GCA_041476345.1 Methylomirabilia bacterium | reverse complement strand
GTGAAGTGGATCAAGACCGTCGACTCGTATCGCATTCCGGAGATGATCGGCACCCTGCGCGAAGCGCTCGTCACACGCGCGCCAGGCCTGAAGGTCATCATCGCCAAAGGCGAATGCATGCTGGAGCGGCAGCGCCGCGAGCGTCCGCGCCGGCGCGCGCTCGCCGCCGCCGGCCACACCGTCGTGCAGCCGCGCTTCGGCGTGGATCCCGACGTGTGCACGGGCGACCACTCGTGCATGCGTTTCAACGGCTGTCCGTCGCTGACGCTGCGGCCGAGCCCGGATTCGCTGCGCGAGGACCCGATCGCGCATGTCGACGACACGTGCGTGGGCTGCGGTGTCTGCGGCGAAGTCGCCCACGCCGCGGTGCTCTGCCCCTCGTTCTACGAGATGCGTGTCGTCGCCAACCCGGGCTGGTGGCGGCGGCTCGTCGCGCGCGTCCGTCTCGCCGTCATCGGCCGCCTCGCCGCGCTCGGCTCGTGAACGAGGCCGGTGACCCACAATTGACGGCCATGGGCCGTCAAGGTTTCGTCAGCGTCCTCATTCCCGCGGTCGGCGGGCAGGGCGGCGGCGTCCTCTCGGAGTGGATCGTGGAGGCCGCCATCGCGGACGGCTACGTGGCCCACGGAACGTCGATCCCCGGCGTCGCGCAGCGGACCGGCTCGACGACGTACTACGCGGAAGTGTTCCCGCCGCGCGACGACGTGACGCCGACGGTGTCGCTCTATCCGGTGCCCGGCGCGCTGGATGTGCTCGTGGCCCCCGAGCTCCTCGAGGTCGGCCGCATGATCGAGCTGGGATTTCCCTCGCCCGCGCGGACCACCATCATCACGAGCACGCACCGGCTCTACTCGATCCAGGAGAAGGTGGCGGTCGGGGACGCGCTCTATCCGACGGAACGTTTGCTCGAGGCCGCGCGCACGTTCTCCTGTGCGCTCCACGCCTTCGACGCGCTCGCGCTCGCGCGGGAGCACCGCACCGAGGTCAACGCGATCCTGCTCGGCGCGCTCGCGGGCAGCGGGGTCATGCCGATGCGCGAGGACGCCTACCGCGCCGCCATCCGCGCCAAGGGCGTGTCGGTCGACGCGAACCTGCGCGGCTTCGATCTCGGGCTCGCCGTCGCGCAGAACGGCGCGGACGCGACGGCCCCTCGGAACGGCGCAGTCGCGCCGGCCGCGCCCGTGGACGATCCTCGCGTGGCCGCGCTCCCCGAGCCGCTGCGCCCGATCGTGCGGCAGGCGCTCGTGCGTCTGATCGACTACCAGGACCGGCGCTACGCCGACCGCTATCTCGAACAACTCGCGCCGTACGTTGCAGGTGACGGCGAAACGGCGGCGCACGTCGCCCGCTACCTTGCGCTCTGGATGAGCTACGAGGACGCGATCCGCGTCGCGGATCTCAAGACGCGCGCATCGCGTTTCGCCCGAATCCGCGCGGAAGCGAAGACTCCCGGCGCCGTGGTCGAAGTCATCGACTATCTCAAGCCCGACCTCGATGAGATCTACGGCATCCTGCCGTACGCGCTGGTCGCGCCGTTCGCGCGGTGGGCGGAACGGCGGTGGCCCCATGGCCGGCCGGCGCTGGCGCAGCACGTGCGCACCACCACGGTGCTCGGCTACCTGCGCGTGTGGCTGCTCGGCCGCCTGCGCGGTTTACGCCCGATCTCCTACCGTGCGCATCAGGAGCGCCTGCGCATGGCGCAGTGGCTCAGCGCGGTGCAGCAATGCGCGGGGTGGGACCCGGCCCTCGCGCGTGAAGTGGCGCACGCGGGTCAGCTCGTGAAGGGATATGGCGAGGTGCGTCGACGGATGTTCGCGCACCTCGAGCGGCTGCTCGCGGCCAGCCTTGCCGCCGCCGAGGCCGCGTCACGCGGGGGCGCCGACTTCTCGGCCGCGACGCGTCTGGCGCACGACTACCGCACGCTGGTCCTCTCGGGCCCCGACGGCGAGCTGAAAGCCGCGACGCTCCGCGGCTAGACGAACCGCTGGACGACCTGCGTCAGCCGATCGGTCTCGGCGGCGCTCGGGTTGACGAACGCGAACGCATCCCCGCCGATGTCCGTGCGCCGGAGCAGCGCCATCACGGTCATGGTGGCGCCGCCGTCCGGCAGGGTGAAGGTAAGCCGCGCGGCGCTGCCCGCCCGCGCGTTCGCGCGCCCGCTCACGCGAATGCCTCCCAGGCTCACGTCCACCGACGGCGCCTGCCACTCGATCCCGCCGTACTCGGACACATGCACCGGAACGGTCAGCGGCGCGCGCGCGTAGTGCCGTCGGTTGCGCCCGACCTCCTTCGAGGTTTGGAGCCGGCGATCGAGCACGCGCGGCTCGAGATACGTCAGCACGTCCTGGAGGCGTTCGAGCGGCAGCGGCTTGCCTATGAAGTCCACGGCGCCCAGGCGCAGACACTCGCGCGCCTGCTGTTCCGTGGCCACGCCGGAGACGGCCACGACCGGGACCCCGGCCTCGCGAACGGGGCGGAGCCGGAGGAACTCGAGCCCGCTCATGCCGGGCAGGTTGATGTCGACGATGACGACGTCCGGCCGCTCCGTGACGAGCGTGCCGAGGGCGGCCTCCGCGGTGCGCACGAGCATGGGCTGGTGACCGAGCTCGACGAGGTAGTCCAGCAACACCTCGCCGACATCCTGCTCGTCCTCGATGACCAAGATGCGCATGGGCGGGGAGTCTAGCACCCCGACGCGGGCTACGGGGGTGGATCGCGGCGCCGTGCCCGCGCGGCCCTCTCGACCGGGAGCGGCGAGAGCTCCCGCGCGCCGCCGAAGAACTCCGCCCAGAACCGCCGCCGATCCCTCCGCGGCGTGAGGCCGAGGAGCACGCGTGCGTCGAAGCGACGCGAGAGGCGGTACGCGAACGAATAGAACGCGACGATCGAGCGCGGGGTGACGCGTCCGTTGAACACGATGTCGAGGGCGAGGTGCATGAGCGCGCCCAGCAGATACGCCGAGATCAGCGGGGCCTCTGTCCACCACGCGACCGCGCCGAGCAGCGCGAATAGCTCGTACGAGTGCAGGATGAGGACGGCGCGCCGCATGCGCCCCTCGACGAAGTAGCGGAGGAACGCCTGCGGGCGCAGATCGCGCCGCCCATCGAACAGCACGTAGTCGATCGCGTGGTCGACGTCGATCAGGAAGCCGCCGGCCGCGACGGCGACTGTGAGCGGCGCCGAGCGGGTCGCGTACGCGGTGGCCGCGCATGCCGCGACGGTGGTGACGAGGTGTCCGCCTGGACTCATGTCTGGTGTTCTCGCGCCGCTTCCGCCGATCAGATATACTGCGTCGTCGTGCCCGACGTGG
>JBGOTH010000488.1:0-3318 GCA_041476345.1 Methylomirabilia bacterium | reverse complement strand
CGGGTACGTGGTGGGAATACGCGCGCCGTCGATGAAGGGCTGAAGCGCGTACCCCACGTTCGCGAGCATTCCCCCCGTCAGGATGTGGATCTTGTCCTGATCGACGAGCTTCCGTGATTTGTTGAGCGCGGTGGCGGGGTTTCCTTCGCTGTCCTCGACGATCAGCTCGATCTTGCGGCCGGCGACCTGGCGACCGATCTCGTCGAGATAGAGCTCGGTGCCGTTGACCATGTCTTTGCCGATCTGCGCGAACGGACCCGTGAGCGGTGCGAGCATCCCGATCCTGATCGGCCCGCTCTGGGCGACGGTGGCCGTCGGCAGCAGGAGCGGACCTGCGAGCGCGACGCTCGTGAGGACGGCGGCGATGCGAAGCAGTCGTGACGTGTGCATAGGTCTTCTCCTTTGAAACGATTACGGTCACGAACGTCGTCCTCGGAACGCGCCGAGGATGCCGCGCGGCGCGAACAGGATGACGCCGATGTAGACGCCGCCGAGGACGAGCAGCCAGCGCTTGAGATAGACGCTGGCGAAGTTCTTCAGGAAGACGATGACGAGCGCGCCGAGCGCAGGCCCTCCGAGCGTGCCGGGTCCGCCGAGCGCCACCATGAGGAGCGTCTCGACCGACGTCACGAGCTGCACGTCGACCGGGCTCACGAACCCGTTGAAGTAGGCCCAGAAGACGCCGGCGAATCCCGCGAAGAGCCCGGACAGCACGAACGCGAGGTACTTGTGCAGCCACACGTTGTAGCCGAGCGCGCGCATGCGCGTCTCGCTTTCGCGAATGCCTTTGAGCGTGAGCCCGAACGGCGAGCGCACGATCACCGCGAGCAGCGCCCACGCGAGGACGAGCGCGCCGAGCGACAAGTAGAAGAACGGCAGCGGGTTCCAGAGGCTCCACGGCAGCCCGACCTCCGGGCGCGGGATGCCCGCGATGCCGTTGTCGCCCTTCGTCATCGACACCCAGCGAAACGCGAGCCCCCACACCACCATGCCGAGGGCGAGCGTGATCATCAGAAAATACGTGCCGACGGCGCGCATCGCGAGCAGCCCGAACACCGCCGCGGCCATCGTGGCGAGGACCACGCCGGCGAGCAGGCACGTCATGAAGCCGCGCTGGTACTGCGTCGACAGGATGCCGACGGCGTAGGCCGCGATACCGAAGTACGCGGCGTGGCCAAGCGACGCGAGTCCCGTGTAGCCGAGCAGCAGGTCGAGGCTCATGGCGAAGATCGCCGCGATCGCGGCCTGCGTGAGGAGCGTGAGCGGATACGACGGCAGGATCGGCGCCACGGCGATGGCGAGAAGGATCACCGCGCCGGCGAGGAGGGCGGGGCGGCGCATCACCCGCGTCCGAAGAGACCCGTCGGACGCAGCGCCAGGATCAGCGCCATCGGCGCGAAGAGCGTGAAGTACGACAGCTCAGGGAAGAGCGCCTTGCCGAAGTTGTCGAGCAGCCCGACGAGAAGGCTCCCCACCATCGCGCCGGGAAGGCTGCCGAGCCCGCCGACGATCACGACGACGAAGGCATACGGCAGCACCTCGAAGTCGGCGCCCGGGTAGATACCGAGGAATCCGCCGCCGATCACGCCGCCGAGTGCCGCCAGCGCCGCGCCGAGCGCGAACACCCCCAGCGTCACGCGCGGCACGCGGATCCCGACGCCCGCCGCCATCTCGGCGTCGTCGACGGCCGCGCGGATCATCGCGCCCGCTCGCGTGCGATCGAGCACCAGCCAGAGCAGCGCGCCGACCACGAGCGCGACGAGCATGATGAAGATGCGGTAGCGGGGGAAGCGCAGGTCGCCGATGACGATAACGCCCTGGAGCAGCGCCGGCACCGGGATCGTGTACGGGTCGCCGCCCCAGATGAGCAGCGCGAGATCCTGGAAGATCAGCGCGAATCCGATCGTCATGAGGACCTGGCCCAGCGTCTGGCCGGCGAGCCGGTGGAGGAAGAGCCGCTCCATGCCGATCCCGATCAGCGCGAGCGCGAGCGCGCCGCCCGCGAGCGCCGCCGCGTAGCTCGTCACGTCGCTGAATCCCGCCTTGGTCATCCCCCACACCACCGACAGTCCCACGTAGCCGCCCAGCATGAAGTACGAGCCGTGCGCGAGATTGACGATGCGCATGACGCCGAAGATGAGCGAGAGCCCGCTCGCGAGCAGAAAGAGGAGCGCGCCGTACGACAGGCCGTTGAAGGCCTGCGAGATCCAGAATTCCGCCGTCACCTGACGCCGGGCAGCCGCGCCGCGTTGCCGCGCAGGATATTCTCCCAAGCATGACGCTTCATGACGCGCGGGATTGTACTATGGCGGCATCGTGAGGCTCCCGTACGAACGGTTCGACTACTCGCCCATCGCGGCCCGCAAGCCCTGGAGGCTGCCGAAGGGGGCGCGCATCGCGGTGTGGACGATCGTGAACGTCGAGGAATGGGACATCGAGAAGCCGATGCCGCGCCAGTACCTGACGGCGCCCCAGGGTGTCGGCACCATTCCCGACGTGCCGAACTGGGCGTGGCACGACTACGGGATGCGCGTCGGGTTCTGGCGTCTCTACGAGGCACTGCAGAAGCGCAAGATCCGCGCGACCACGTCGATCAACGCGAACGTGTGTCGGTCCTATCCGCCGGTGGCGCAGGCGATGCTGGATGCGGGCTGGGAGTTCATGGGCCACGGGGTGCGGCAGGGCGCGATGCACGTGCAGCCCGACCCGCGCGCGACGATCCGTGAGTCGATCAGGCTGCTTCGTGAGTTCACCGGAAAGGCGCCGAAGGGCTGGATGGGACCGGGACTCACGGAAACGTGGGAGACGCCCGAGCTCCTCAAGGAAGAGGGCATCGAATACCTCGCCGACTGGGTGAACGACGATCAACCCTACGAGATCCGGACGTCCGCCGGCCCGCTCGTGTCGGTGCCCTACACGCTCGAGCTGAACGACATCCCGATGATGGTCATCCAGCACCACACGTCCGACGAATGGCTGCGGCGCTGCAAGGACCAGTTCGACCGGCTCTACGCCGAGGGGGCCAGGAATCCGCGCGTGATGGCGATCGCCGTCCATCCGTACAATTCCGGCGTCCCGCACCGCATCAAGTATTTCGAAGCGGTGTACGACTACATGCGGAAGAAGAAAGGCGTGTGGTTCGCGACGGGCGAGGAGATCTACGAGTGGTACAAGTCGCATAAGTGGTGAGGCGCAGCGAAGGGAGCCGGCGGGCGGAGGCGGGCGCGCTCCTACGCTCAAACTGCAAGCATTCGCTCTGGGAACGCTCCCGCCTCCGCCCGCCGGCTCCCTTCGCTGCACCTGATCTTTTCTAGCGCT
>JBGOTH010000487.1:0-3319 GCA_041476345.1 Methylomirabilia bacterium | reverse complement strand
GAGCCGCTTGGCTTCGCACTAAGCGAAACGGGAAAGGAGGGCGGCCAGGTGCAGCTGCAGACTAGGGGAGCTCTTACCTCTGACCACCCCGACTTCCAGCGTTGCATCAACCAAATTGCGGCAGCGCATATTGAAGAGATCGGCTCAATAAACGTGGATACCGTTTCCCAGTTCCTTGCTGTGGTCCATGAGGACGAGTCTGCCGAGACCCATGTAAATGATGTAGCCCTCGTTGCGGACATCCACGTGAGAGGCGCCATCCAGGCCGGCCAAGTACTACGTGACTCTGATGTTGCAAATATCAAGACGCTGAGATTCGCCAACGTAAAGATCCTGCCGACTGACAAAGTTATCTACTGCTTCAAAGTGCGATGGAAGTTCGCTCTCTTTTTCGATCTGACCAAGACGGATACATCCTCGCTATTCAGACTCTCGTCCCCCAGATCGAAGGCATCGTTCGGTTGCACTACTTCGGCACGACCGGAGAGGCCGAACCAAAGACCAGACAACTGCTTGCCCACGTACTCGACCAAGGCGTGTCAAAGACCGCCTCGGACCAATCTCTTTTCTTCGAGAAGGCGTTCCTTACGTACCTGCGTGACGTCTTTTTTGCGAAGTTCGATCTCACCGCGGATCACACGCCCCTATCACGGCATGCCGTCGCGCACGGCGTCGCTCGGCCCGAGGACTATACGGAAAGTCGGGCACTCCAGGCCATCCTAGTCTTGGATCAAGTCTTCTTCTTCCTCTAATCCTCATACTTCTCGACCATCGTTGGGGGAGGACGAGAAGAAGGCGGCCCCACCGAGGAGGACATCGAGATCCTCGCGCAGCTCCCGGCGAGCCTAGGCGGTACGTAGGGTTTCACCCGTATCTCTTTTGCGGCATTGTCTATGTGTTACCTTATCGGGTAACGTTTCCGTGTGGGCAAGCTTCGGCGCGGTGGATATGTCTTCATCACGTGGAAGGGTGATCACAGCCCCCAACACGTGCACGTCTATCGGGACGCAAGATTCGTCGTGAAGTGGGATCTCGACAACCACCGGCCGATGCGAGGACGCGCTTCACCAGCTCTCGTCCGATTGATCGAGCAGTTGAGAGAAGAGGGGGAGCTTTGAAGATTCAGCGCGTCATCGCGAACAATCGCCGGAAGGCGTTTGAGGTCATGGTCGGTCGGCGGCGTCTTCTCCTCCCGTACGCCAAGGTCACGCCCCGTCCATCCGACGCAGACCCGATTCGAAAAGCCGGCGTCGACTCGGAGCTTGCCCGCGAGGCGTTCACGTTTGTCCTGGCCTCCGGCAAGCAAGGCTCCGTCCACGTCGACCACGTTCTCGAGTACAACAACGACCCGGCGACGCTGCGTGACCTGCTCCTGTACAAGCTGACGGTCGAAGCGCAGAAGAAACTCGGGCGGAGCCCGCTCAGTCGGCGTGAGATCATTCGCCGCCTCGGCACCTCGCCGTCGCAACTCTATCGCCTGCTCGATCAGACGAACTACAGGAAGTCGATCGATCAGATGCTCAACCTCCTCCACGTGCTGGACTGCGAGGTCAAGCTTCTGGTGCGGAACAGGGTCGCGAAGTCGGCCTGATATTCGGGGCGATCCGGGCGCGCGTATAGTAGGCGGCACTCTCACCTTCACACGAGGAGTCCCATGGCAAAGCTCACGCAATCGGTCGATCTCACCAACCGCGGCCGCGTGGCCGTGATCACCGTCGACAATCCGCCCGTCAACGCGCTGAGCCAGCACGTGAGGCAAGGGCTCTCCGACGGAATCAAGCAGGCGACAGCCGACAGCGCCGTGCAGGCGATCGTCATCGTGTGCGCCGGGCGCACGTTCATCGCCGGCGCCGACATCAGCGAGTTCGGCAAGCCGCCGGCGGCGCCCGGGCTTCACGGGGTGCTCGACATGATCGAAGCGGGGTCGAAGCCGGCGATCGCCGCGATCCACGGCACCGCGCTCGGCGGCGGCCTCGAGGTGACGCTCGCCTGCCACTATCGCGTCGGCGTGAAAGACGCGCGCTTCGGTCTCCCCGAGGTGAAGCTCGGTCTCTTGCCAGGCGCGGGCGGCACGCAACGGCTGCCGCGCGTGGTGGGCGCGCAGAAGGCGCTCTCGATGATCGTGAGCGGCGATCCGATCCGCGCCGACGAAGCGCTCAAGGTCGGCTTGATCGACGAGATCGTGGACGGTGATCTTGCCGCCGCCGGCGTCGCGTTCGCCGAGAAGGTGCTGAACGAGAAGCGCCCGCTCAAGAAGATCCGCGACCTCACCGACAAGATCGCGGAAGCGAAGGGCAAGCCCGAGATCTTCGCGGAGTTCCGCAAGTCCGTCGCGCGGCAGACGCGCGGCTTCCGGGCGCCGGAGAACTGCATCAAGGCCGTCGAGGCCGCCATGACCCTGCCGTTCGATGAAGGGATGAAGCGCGAGCGCGAGCTGTTCGTCGAGCTGCTCACCTCGCCCGAGTCGAAGGCGCAGCGCTACTTCTTCTTCGCCGAGCGCGAGGCCGCGAAGATCCCCGACGTGCCGGCGAGCACGCCTGCCAAGGAAATCAAGAAGGCCGCGGTGATCGGCGCCGGCACGATGGGCGGCGGTATCGCGATGAACTTCGCGAACGCCGGTATTCCCGTCACGGTCGTGGAAGTCCAGAAGGAAGCGCTCGACCGCGGGCTCGGCATCGTGCGCAAGAACTACGAGGCGACCGCGTCACGGGGTCGACTGACAACGCAGGACGTCGAGAAGCGCATGGGTCTCATCACCGGCACCACGGACTGGAACGCGGTGAAGGACGCGGACATCATCATCGAAGCCGTCTTCGAAGAGATGCCGATCAAGAAGGAAGTCTTCGCGAAGCTCGACGGCATCGCGAAGGCCGACGCCATCCTCGCCACGAATACGTCCACGCTGGACGTCGACGAGATCGCGTCCGCGACGAAGCGGCCTGCGAGCGTGATCGGCACGCACTTCTTCAGCCCGGCCAACGTCATGCGCCTGCTCGAAAACGTGCGCGGCAAGAAGTCGTCACCGACGGCGATCGCGACCGTCATGACGCTCGGCCGCAAGCTGGCCAAGGTGCCGGTGCTCGTCGGCGTGTGCTACGGCTTCGTCGGCAACCGCATGCTGCATCAGCGCGGCCTGCAGGCGGAGAAGCTGATTCTCGAAGGCGCGCTCCCGCACCAGGTCGACAAGGTCCTCACCGACTTCGGCTTCCCGATGGGGCCGTTCGCGATGGGCGATATGGCCGGCCTCGACGTGGGCTGGCGCATCCGCAAGGGCCGCGGCGCCAAGTCGCCGGTCGCCGATCGCATCTGCGAGCTCGGG
>JBGOTH010000486.1:0-3320 GCA_041476345.1 Methylomirabilia bacterium | reverse complement strand
TCAGAGGATCGCGGTCATTCCGGGCGACGGCATCGGCAAGGAGGTCGTGCCCGAAGGCCTCCGCGTGCTGGATGCGGCGGCGCGCAAGTTCGGCGTCGACCTCGCCTACGACCACTTCGACTGGAGCTGCGACTACTACGCCCAGCATGGCGAGATGATGCCCGAGAACTGGAAAGACGTCATCGGCCGGCACGACGCGCTCTTCTTCGGCGCGTGCGGCTGGCCGGCGACCGTGCCCGACCACGTCTCGCTGTGGGGCATGCTGATCAAGTTTCGTCGCGACTTCGACCAGTACGTGAACCTGCGCCCGTGCCGGCTCATGCCGGGGATCCGGAGCCCGCTCGCCGATCGCAAGCCCGGCGACATCGACTTCTTCGTCGTGCGTGAAAATACGGAAGGCGAATACTCGAGCGTGGGCGGCCGCATGTACCAGGACACCGAACGCGAGATCGTGTTCCAGCAGTCGTGCTTCTCGCGCAAGGGCGTCGACCGCATCCTGAAGTTCGCGTACGAGCTGGCGCGCAAGCGCCCGAAGAAGCACGTGACGTCGGCGACGAAATCGAACGGCATCTCGATCACGATGCCGTACTGGGACGAGCGCGTGGAGGCGATGGCGAAGCAGTACCCGGACATTCGCACCGACAAGTTCCACATCGACATCCTCACCGCGCACTTCGTCGCGCACCCGGACTGGTTCGACGTGGTCGTCGCCTCGAACCTCTTCGGCGACATCCTCTCGGACCTGGGCCCCGCGTGCACCGGCACCATCGCCATCGCGCCGTCCGCCAACATCAACCCGGAGCGCGCGTTCCCGTCGCTGTTCGAGCCGGTGCACGGCTCCGCGCCGGACATCTATGGCAAGGGCATCGCGAACCCGATCGGCACGATCTGGGCGGCGGCGATGATGCTCGACCACCTCGGGCATCCGAAAGCAGGCGAGGCGATCGTGCATGCGATCGAGACCGTGCTCGATCCGAAGAGCGGCGCCCCGCGCACGCCGGACATCGGCGGCAAGGCGACGACGTCGGATCTGGGGAAGGCGATCGCCGCGGCGCTGTGATGGAGCGCGCCTGGAGCGGATGGCTTACAAAAATGATGCGCGTGGCTCATGGCGTGCGGGCCCCATCGGCAGTTTAATGTTCGTGGAGGCGAGTTCCCTGAACGAGGGGGGTGAGAGTCCGTAACCGAGCGAGGTGATACGAGCGAATGGCAAGGTTCCGGCACAATGCCGGGACGGGCGGGCGGTAAGCCCCCCACATCGAGGCCCGGCATGGCGAAGGATCTGCCCCGGGCCTCTTCTTTGTCTGCCGACTACTTCCGGATCCGAGCGAGCGCCTCGGCCTTCCGCTGCTCCGTCGCCGCGACGGCGCGCGCGCGCTCGAGGATGACGAGGGCGCGCTTGTAGACGGGGACGTCGACCATTTTCCCGTCGAGGTTCACCGATGCCGTGCCCTTTCGTACTCCGTCCTCGAACGCTTCGACCACGCGCCGTGCGTACTCGGCCTTGTCCCGATCCGGCGTGAACACGCGGTTCAGTACGAGCACCTGGTCCGGGTGAATGCAGCCGGCGCCCACGCACCCGAGCTGGCGCGCGCGCTCGGCGGCGCCTTCGAACGTCGCGAGGTCGCGGAAGCCCGCGATACTCCCGACGAGGCCCGTCGCCTCGACGCCGACCGCCTTGCAGATCGTCACGAGGAACGAGACGGCGTAGAGCAGCTCGATGCCGTCGGCCGACGGCTCGACGCCGAGCGACAGGCAGTAGTCCTCGACGCCGACGCTCATGCTGCGGACCCGCGGGCTCGCCGTCGCGAGCTCGCGCGTTGCCAGCAGGCCGGCCGGCGTCTCGACGGCGAGACTGAAGCGCACGTGGCCGGGCGTGAGCCCGCGCGCGCGCTCGAGCCGCTCGACGCGCGCGGCGAGATCGCGAATCTGGTCCGCCGACTCGGCCTTGGGGATGCTCAGGTTGTCGAGTCCGGGGTGCACCGCCCCGTCGACGTCCTCCTCCAGCAGGCCGGGCTCGTTGTTGACACGCACCGCGACCTCCGCGCCGCCGCGCGCCGCGAGCGGAATCGCGTCCTTGACGAGTGCGCGCGCGTTCCCCTTTTGAGCGCCCGGCACGGAGTCCTCGAGGTCGAGCACGATCGCGTCGGCGCCGCGCGTGTACGCACGTTCCACGAATCGCGGCTGGTTCACGGGCAGGATCAGCGACGAGCGACGGGCGAAGGTGGTCATGGCCTGGAAGGATACGGGATTCCTGTAGGATGAGCGAGCCATGCCGATCCCGAAACGGCGATTCGATCCGACGGCGGAAGGGCCGCTCCACGGCGTGCGGGTGCTCGACTTCTCGCGCCTCGTCGCCGGCAACATGCTGAGCCTGCAGCTCGCCGATTTCGGTGCCGAGGTCGTGAAGGTCGAGGCGCCGGGCCGCGGCGATACGCTGCGCGACTGGCGCGAAGCGGGCGTCAGCGTCCACTGGAAGGTCTACGCGCGCAACAAGAAGAGCATCACGTTGGATTTGAAATCGCCGGAGGCGCCGGCGATCGTCCTCGATCTCGTCTCACACTTCGACGTGATGATCGAAAGCTTCCGGTACCGCTATCTCGAGAAGCTCGGTGTCGGCCCCGATCGGCTCCTCGACCGGAACCCGAAGCTCGTCCTCGTTCGCGTCTCGGGTTTCGGCCAGACCGGCCCGTACGCGAAGCGGCCGGGGTTCGGTACGCTCGTCGAGGCGATGTCGGGCTTCGCGTCGCGCAACGGCTTCGCGGACCGCGAGCCCGTGCTGCCGCCGCTCGCCATGGCCGACATGATCGCCGGGCTCTACGGCGCGATGGCGACGGTCGTCGCGGTGCGGGACGTCGAGATGAACGGCGGCGCCGGCCAGGTCATCGACCTGAGCCTGCTCGACTCGATCTTCTCGATCCTCGGCCCCGAGGCGGCGATCCACCGGCTCTCCGGCAAGATCCGCAAGCGCGTGGGCAGCGCGTCGGAATCGACGTCGCCGCGCAACGTGTACGCGACGAAGGACGGCGGCTGGGTCGCCATTTCGGCGTCGACGCAGTCGATGACGGAGCGGCTGTTCGCGGCGATCGGCCGCGCCGATCTCAACGCGGACCCACGCTTCAAGACGAACGCGGAGCGGATCAAGCGCCGTGAGGAAGTCGACGCGATCGTCGGCGGCTTCATCGGCACTCGGACGCTGGCCGACAACATCGCGGTCTTCGAGGAGGCGGGCGTCACGGCGGGACCGGTCTACGACATCGCGCAGTTCCTCGACGATCCCCACGTGCAGGCGCGCGGGATTGTGGTTGAGACACCCGATG
>JBGOTH010000485.1:0-3321 GCA_041476345.1 Methylomirabilia bacterium | reverse complement strand
GTTCATGGTGTGCATGGAAACCGAGCTCTGGCCGAATCTCCTGCGCAGGCTCGCCCACCGGCGCGTGCCGGTGATGATCGCGAACGGGCGCTTGTCGGACCGTTCTTTCCGGCGCTACCAGCTCGTGCGGGGGTTCATGCGCGACGTGCTCGGTGACGTGACCGTGCTCGCCATGCGCTCGGCCGAAGACGCGCGGCGCGTGATCGCGCTGGGGGCCCGGCCCGAGCGCGTGTTCGTGACCGGCAACCTGAAGAATGAGGCGGCGGAGGATCCGGCCGGTGCCGCCGACCTGTGGCGCCGGTTGCTCGGGCTCGCGGCCGGGCAACCGGTGTGGGTAGCAGGCAGCACGCATCGCGGTGAAGAGGAAGCGGTGCTCGACGCACACGCAGCCGCCCGGCAACGGTTCCCCGATCTGGCCCTCGTGCTGGCGCCGCGACACCCCGATCGCGTGCCCGAAGTGCAGGCGCTCGTCGCCGCCCGTGGCGGTCAGGTGGTTCGTCGCACCGAGCTCTCTCACCACAACGATGGCCACGCGGTCATCCTCCTCGACACGGTGGGCGAGCTCGCGCAGCTCTACGCGGTGGCCAACGTGGTCTTCGTCGGCGGCTCCCTGGTCGCCGCCGGAGGTCACAACCTGCTCGAGGCCGCCTCCCGCGCCAAGCCCGTCCTGACCGGACCGCACACCGAGAACTTCCGCGACGCCGTCGAGCTGCTCCGCGCGTGCGGCGCCGCCCGCATCGTGGCGGACGCCCACGAGCTCGGTCGGGAGATCACGACGCTGCTTGCCGATCCCGCACTCTGCGAGCGTCTGGGTGCCGCCGGGCGCGCGGCGGTCGCATCCCGACATGGGGCCGTGGGGGAGACGCTGGATCTGGCCGCTCGCTTTCTCGCGTTTCCTGAGTGCGCCTGACCGTGCGCAGAGTTGACCGCACGTGGGCGGTCAAGAACACAGTCGACCGCACGTGGGCGGTCAAGCACGTGGTGGCCGAGCGTCTGACGAGCGGGTGGGACGACGGGTTTACGGGCGTCACCGGAGTCGCGCTCGGCGCGGCGGCAGCCGCCTATCGCGGGCTGGTGGAGACACGCGGATGGCTGTACGGATGTGGTGTCCTTCGCGCGCGCGCGTTGCCGTGTCCCGTCGTCTCGCTCGGAAACCTCACGGTCGGCGGCACCGGGAAGACGCCGGGGGTCGAGCTCGCCGTGCGGACGCTGGCGGAGCTCGGCCACCGTCCCGCCGTGGTGAGTCGTGGATACGGACGGAAGAGCCGCGGCGTGCACATCGTCGCTGACATCGCCTCCATCCGGCTCGAGCCGGAGGAAGCGGGCGACGAGCCGTTCCTGCTCGCACGCCGGTTGCCCGGGGTGCCCGTCGTGGTGGGGGCGGATCGATGGGAAGCGGCGCGGGCCGCCGTCGAGACGTGCGGGGCTACGGCAATTGTGCTCGACGACGGATTTCAGCAGCGAACGCTTGCCACCTCGCTCGAGATCGTGATGGCGCGCGCCCGAAGGCCGTGGGGCAACGGCCGTCTCCTTCCCGCCGGACCGCTTCGCGAGCCGATCCGCGCGCTCGCGCGCGCGGACCTCGTGATCGCGACCGGTCCGTCGGGCGCCGGCAGTGACGAGGTCGCGTCGGCTGTCGCGCGGTACGCGCCCCGCGTGCCCGTGATCACCGCCGCGTTCGAGGCCGTCGCGTGCTGGGATGCGCGCCGCATGGAGCCGATTCGATTGGCGCGGCTCGCCGGGGCCCGCGTCGTCGCGTTCGCGGGCATCGCGGCGCCCGCTGCGTTCGCCGCCACTCTGCGCGAGCTCCGGGTATCCGGGGACGTCGTCGCGTTTCCGGATCATCACTGGTACTCGCGCGAGGATCTGAAGGACCTCGAAGCGCGCGCCGCGGGCGCGGACGCGCTCGTCACGACGGAAAAGGATTGGGTGCGTCTTCGCGGCCGCCTCGGCGAAGGGCCGCCGCTGTACGTGGTGAGTGTCGCTCTCCGCCTGCTGACCGGTGTCGACGAGTGGCGCTCTGTCTTCGAGCGATGCCGTCCCGTCTGATCGTTCGGCTCCCGAACTGGCTTGGCGACACGGTGATGGCCGTGCCCGCGCTTCGTGCGCTCCGCGCGGGGTGGGCGGATGCGGAGGTCTTACTCGCGGGGCCGTGGGCGCAGGTGCTCGCCGGCCAGGGGCTCGCGGAAACGCTGGTCGACTACCCTCGGACGTGGCGCGGCCGTCTCACGACGGCGGACACGGTGCGCGCGTTCCGTGGCGGGGTCGCGCTGCTCCTGCCGAACTCGATCGAGGCCGCGATCGGCGCCCTGTACTGGGGTGCGCGCCGTCGCGTCGGCTTCGCGGTCGGCGGGCGGGCGATGCTGCTGACCGACCGCGTGCCGCCGCCGCCGGCGCATACGCACCAGGTGGACGCGTACCTCCGCCTCGTCGAGCACCTCGGGCTCGAAGTGCGGTCGCGCATACCGTGGCTCGCGCCGGCCGCTCCGGAGGGGGAGGCCCGCGCACGAGCACGCCGTCTGCTCGCTGACGCGGCGCCCGCGGGCGTGCCGCGCGTGGGCGTGCATCTCGGCGCCGAGTACGGCTCGGCGAAAGTGTGGCCGTTGCGTCGTGTCGTCGAAGGGTGCCGCGCGCTCGCGGCAGCCGGCCTGGCGCCCGTGCTGCTGGGCGCTCGCCGCGACGCGGCTGCCTCGGAGGCGGTCGTGAGTGCCACGGCGGCAGCGAGCCTGGTCGGCCGCGACGAGCCGTCGCTCCTGCCCGCGTTGCTCAGCGAGCTCGATGCGCTCGTTGCGGGCGACACCGGCGTGAGCCACCTCGCGTCAGCTCTCGGCACGCCCGTGGTCGCGCTCTTCGGTCCCACGGATCCCGGCGTGAGCGCGCCGCGCGGACCGGCCCGCGTGCTGACGCATGGGGTCCCGTGCGCGCCGTGCTTCTATCGGACATGCCCGATCGAGCATCCGTGTCTCGACGGAATCGGCGCCGACCGCGTCGTCGACACCGTGGTGTCGGCCCTCAGGGGTGGGAGCGGGCCGTGACCATCCTGCAGCTTGCCGCGAATCGCTGGTGGACGGGCAGCGCGGACCCCGTGCTCCGCCTCGTGAGCGGTCTCTCGGCGCGAGGGCATCGCGTGCTCCTCGGCGTCATCCGGGGCGACCGCTTCGAGGAGAAGGCACGCGAGGTGGGGATCGAGCCGATCGAGGGGCTGAATCTCCGGGCACGGGGCTGGCCCGTGCCGATCGTCCGCGACCTCGTACGCCTGCGGGCGCTCGTGGCGCATGAGCGTGTCGACGTCATCCACGCGCACCATTCGCACGACCACTG
>JBGOTH010000484.1:0-3322 GCA_041476345.1 Methylomirabilia bacterium | reverse complement strand
TCGAACAGCGGCGCGCGGTCCATGTTCCAGAGGCCCTCCGCGACTTCGGCGCCCGCGCCCTCGATGAACTTCGCGTTGATCGCGAAGCTCGGCGCGAGGATCGCGCCCTTGTAGCCGGCCTTGTAGAGGTCCTTCGCCACGACGACCGAGTCGGGCGTGTAGCCTTCGAGCATGATCAGGTCGGGGTTCGTCGCGAGCACGCGCGTGACTTCGCTGCGATACGAGGGCTTCTTGTCCTCGTAGATGAGGCTGTCGGTGATCGTCGCGCCCGCAGCCTTGAGATGGCCGTTGAACGCATCGCCGAAGGACTGCGCGTAGGGTGTCTGGAGCGCCATGTAGGCGACGCGCTTCCACTCCTTCTTGCTCACGGCGAACTTCGCGTACATGCGCCCCTGGAGGTTCGTGTTCGGCTGCGTGCGCGCGATGTAACCCTTGTGATCGCCCTGCGTCACGCTGTCCGCGCCCGACACGCCGATGAGGAAGACCTTCGCCTCGACGCAGAGTGGCTTGACCGCCAGCGTCACCGCCGAGGCCCACGTGGCGACGATCGCGACCACCTTGTTGACGTCGATCAGCTTGCGCGCGGCGCGGACACCGGCCTCGGCGCTCGTCTGGTCGTCCTCGTGGAAGAGAGTCACGGGCCGGCCGTTGATCCCGCCGGCCTTGTTGATCCGTTCGACCACGGCCACGACCGACTTCTGCATGTCGGGGCCGTACGAGCCGCCCGCGCCCGTGAGCGGACACAGGGTCCCAATGGGAATCGGCTCCTTCGATTGAGCCGAGCCGAGTGCCGGCGCGCTCAACACCAGTGCGGCCGTTCCCGAGGCCTTCAAGAGCTCGCGTCGCGTCATGGTCGTCATGCGTGAATCTCCTTTGTCAGCCGCCCAGGTAGAGCCGCCGGATTTCCGGGTCATCGCGAAGCGTCTCGCCCGGGCCTTCCGCGCGGACCCGGCCCATCGCAAGAACATACGCCCGTTGACACAGCGCGAGCGACGCGCGCGCATTCTGCTCCACGAGGAGAATCCCGATCCCGCGCGCGTTGATCTCGTGAATGCGCTCGAACATGAGGCGCTGGAGCGCCGGCGCGAGCCCCGCCGACGGCTCGTCGAGGAGCAGGAGACGAGGCTCCACCATCAAGGCCATCGCCATCGCGAGCATCTGCCGCTCGCCGCCCGACAGCGTTCCGGCTCGGGCGCGCCGGCGCTCGGCGAGGACGGGGAAAAATTCGACGACGGCGCGCGCCCGCTCGTTGAAGGGTCCCGGCGCGGTCCAGGCGCCGATCGTCAGGTTCTCCCATACGCTGAGCGACGGAAACACGTTCGCCTCCTGCGGCACGTAGCAGAGCCCGCTCGCGACGATGCGCTGGGAGCCGGCGCCTGTGATGTCCACGCCGCGCAGCGCAATCCGCCCCCCGCGCGGCCGCACGAGCCCGGCCAGCGTTTTCAGCAGCGTCGATTTACCAGCGCCGTTCGGTCCGATGACCGCGACCAGCTCGCCGGGGTCGACGTGAAGCGAGAGGCCGTGGAGGATGTCGTGGTCGCCATAGCCGGCGGAGAGATCGTGCACTTCGAGGAGCGGGCCGTTCATATTCCCAAATAGGCTTCGAGCACGCGCGGGTCGCGCCGGACCTCCGCGAACGGGCCCTCCATGAGCGTGCGCCCCTGGGCCATCACGATCACCGGATCGCACAGCTCGGTGACGAGATCCATGTCGTGCTCGATCAGGAGGAACGTGCGCCCGGCCGCCCGAAGCGCCTGGATCGTCGCGACCAGCGACCGCATCAGCGTCGGGTTCACGCCCGCGCCGGGTTCGTCGAGCAGAATGACGCGCGGGTCGCTCATCAGCGCGCGCGCCAGCTCGAGCAGCTTCTTCTGGCCGCCGGACAGTGTCTCCGCGCGCGCGGCCGCGAGATGCGAGAGCTCGACGGACTCGAGGATCGCGTGCGCCCGCTCGCGCGCGCGGTGCTCCGCGGCGCGCACGCGCTTCGGCGCCGTGAACACGCGTGCGAGCCCTTCGCCCGGCTGTTCGTGCGCGTAGACGAGCACGTTCTCCAGCACGGTCATCCGTCCGAGCGGGCGCGGGATCTGGAACGTGCGCGCTACGCCACGCCGCGCGATCGCGTGCGCGGAGAGCCCGTCGAGACGATCGACGCCGAGGGTGATCCGGCCGCCGTCGGCGGGCGTGAGGCCGCTGATCACGTTGAAGAGCGTCGTCTTGCCCGCGCCGTTCGGTCCGATGAGGCCCGTGATCGAGCCTTCGCCGACGGAGAGCGTGCAGCCGGCGAGGGCTTCGAGGCCGCCGAAGCGTTTGCTGATGCTGGTGACGGTGAGGAGGGGAATCGTGGCGTCGCCTCCGGGTTGGTGAATCGCCGCGTATCATACTTCCAAGCACGGGGCCGAAGACGCAATGATAGGATTTTCGTGAATTCGGGGTGTAGCGCAGCCTGGTAGCGCACCTGCTTTGGGAGCAGGGGGCCGGAGGTTCAAATCCTCTCACCCCGACCACTAACGACCGCGCGAAGGAGTCCCATGGCGTTCATCGACATTTCCCTTCCGATTCGTGAGGGGATGATCGTCTACGAAGGTGACCCAGGCGTGTCCGTGCGCCCGGCGCTCTCGCTCGAGCGCGGCGATCCCGCCAACGTCTCCATGCTGCAGCTCGGCTCCCACACCGGGACGCACATGGACGCACCGCGGCACTTCATCCCGGGCGGAACCAGCATCGACACGGTGGCGCTCGATCTGCTGATCGGCCCCGCGCTCGTCGCCGAGATCGACACCGCGGGCCTGATCGAAGCGTCACACATTGCGGCGCTGCCGCTCGCCGATCACGCGCGCGTGATCTTCAAGACCCGCAACTCCGCCTTGTGGAGCCGGCCGGCGTTCGAGCGCGACTACGCGGCGCTGGCGCTGGACGCGGCGAAGCTCCTCATCGAGCGCGGCGTCAAGCTGGTGGGCGTGGACTATCTGTCCATCGAAGCGTTCGGCGTCGTGGGCCATCCCGTGCACAAGACGCTGCTCGGGGCGGGGATGATCATCGTCGAAGGGCTCGACCTGCGTCGCGTCACGCCCGGCGTATACGAGCTCTACTGCCTGCCGCTCCGGCTCGCCGACGGCGACGGTGCGCCCTGCCGCGCCGTGCTGCGCGGGTGATGCGCCGCCCGGCGGTCGCGCTCGCCGTCGTGCTCGGCGCGATCGACGCGATCCTCATCAACTGGTCGCAGCCGCTCTTCGGCCGCTGGTGGAAGCACGTGATGTGGGAGAGCGGGATCATCGAAGACCTCACGGCGGTGTTCTTCATCATCGGCGCTGTCGTCTTCGCG
>JBGOTH010000483.1:0-3330 GCA_041476345.1 Methylomirabilia bacterium | reverse complement strand
GTGAAGGTGGCGCTCTTCGCGTCCGCGGCGAACGTGAACTTCTCGGCGAGTGCCAGATGATCGTAGAGCTGGGTGCCCTGGTTCTTGATGAGGGCGTCGTGAATGGCGGTGAAGAAGTTGTCGGGGGTCGCGGTGCCGTCGTGCTCCTGGGGATCCAGCCAGCGGGACGCGAAGCCCGCGTGCCAGGCGAGAACGAGCTTGCCTTTGGCGGCGGCCCCGGCCGGTAACACGGCAGCAAACAGGATCAGGACGACGGCCAGCAGCGGGCGGATCATGTCAGGACCTCCAGCGGAGAGTGCCGTAGGCTAGCCCGAGGCCGTAGAGCCTGTCAAATCACGTCACTTGCTAAGGCCGCCCGCGATCTGCGGGAGCACGAACACTTCACTGTCGGCGCCGATCGGCTCGAGCAGCGCGTCCTGAAAGATCTGACCGTCGATCGCCACGGCCACGCCTTCTTCCAGGTGAGGCCCGAGCGCCGGGTGCAATTCGGTGAGCTGCCGGAAGAGCTGCTGCACGGTGCTCGCCGAGAGTTGGAACTCGGCGACGCCTCCCGTGAGCTGCGCGAGGTTGCCGATCAGCACCACCCTCGGCATGCGCGCGTCAGACCTTGTTGAGGCCGCGCTCCTTGAGCGCCTTCAGCACCTTCGGCGGCGACATCGGCAGCTCCGTGAAGCGAATGCCCGTCGCGTTCTCCATCGCGTTGGCGATCGCGCCGAGCGGCGGCACGATCGGCGTCTCGCCGACACCGCGCACGCCCAACGGGTGTTTCGGGTTCGGCACCTCGACCACGATCGCGTCGATCTTCGGGACATCCGACGCCACCGGCATCCGGTAGTCGAGGAACCCGGCGTTCTGCAGCTTGCCGTCGGCGCCGTAGATGTATTCCTCGTTGAGCGCCCATCCGATGCCCTGCACCGCGCCGCCCTGGAACTGCCCTTCGACGTACGCCGGGTGCAGCGCCTTGCCCGCGTCCTGCGCGACGGTGTAGCGCAGGATCGTCACGCGCCCCGTCTCAGGATCGACTTCGAGATCGACGAGGTGCGTGCCGAGGCTCGGCCCGGCGCCCTGCGCGTTGATCCGCCCGTAGCCGCCGATCGGACCGCCGGTCTTGCCGGCGATCTTCGCGACGTCCGCGAGCGACATCGGCGTGTGCTTGTCGGCGCCTTCGCCGATCGCCCGCACGTGACCTGCCGAGAACTCGACCTGATTCCGCTCGCGCTCCCACAGCTTGCACGCGCGCGCGCACAGCTCGGCCTTGATCTGCTTCGCCGCTTCGACGATCGCCATGGAGCCGGAGAAGGCCGAGCGGCTGCCGCCGGTGAGGAAGTTGAAGCCGAGCGAGCCGGTGTCGCCGATGATCGGCCGCACTTTGTCGTAGGGAATGCCGAGCTCGTCCGCCGCCACCATCGCGAGGGAGGCGCGCAGGCCGCCGATGTCCGGCGTGCCGGCCATCAACGACACGGTGCCGTCCTCGTTCACGGTGAGCGACGCGGACGTCTCGCCGCCGATGTTGAACCAGAAACCGGAGGCCACGCCGCGGCCCTGCCACTTCCGGAGCGGCGTATTCCAGTGCTCGCTCTTCTTGATGGAGTTCAGCGTCTCTTCGAGCCCGATGGGCCCGAGCTTCGGACCGTACGCGGCCTTCGTCCCTTCGTGCGCCGCGTTCATCATGCGGAGATCGATCGGGTCGATGTTGAGCTTCTTCGCGATCTCGTCGACCACGCTCTCGACGGCGTACTCGGAGATCGGCGCGCCGGGCGCGCGGTAGGCGGCCACCTTCGGGCGATTCGAGACCACGTCGTAGCCGATGACCTTCACGTTCTCCATGTCGTACGGCGCGTACGCGCACATGACGCCGGGCTGCACGGGCGAGCCTTGGAACGCGCCCGCCTGGTACTTCAGCTCCGCGTACCCGGCGACGAACCGGCCGTCCTTCGTCGCGCCCATCTTGACGTGGATGGTGGCGCCGGACGTCGGCCCCGACGCCTTGAAGACTTCTTCGCGCGACATGACCATCTTCACGGGACGCTTGGCCTTGCGCGAGAGCGCGATGGCCAACGGCTCGAGGTAGACGACGGTCTTGCCGCCGAATCCGCCGCCGATCTCGGTGGCCGTCACGCGCACCTTGCCGATGTCGAGCCCCAGCAGCCGCGCGCAGTGCGCGCGCACGATGTAGTGGCCCTGCGTCGTCGTCCACAACTCCGTCGAGCCGTCCTCGGACACGCTGGCCAGCGCCGCGTGCGGCTCGATGTAGCCCTGGTGCACGGGCGCGGTCTTGAAGTCGCGCTCGACGATCACATCCGCCTTCTTGAACCCGGCTTCGATGTCACCCAGCACGATCTCGACCCGCTTGGCCACGTTGGACGGCTTGGTGGGCTTCGGCTCGACGCCGACGGTGAAGAGATCGTCGTGCAGGAGCGGCGCGTCGGGCCGCATCGCTTCGACCACGTCGATCACGTGCGGCAGGATTTCGTACGTCACGTCGATGAGCTTGAGCGCCTTGCGGGCGATGGCGACGCTCGTGGCGGCGACGGCGGCCACCGGGTGGCCCTCGTACAGCACCTTCTCGCGGGCCATGACGTTCCGCACGACATCCTTGTAGTTCATCATCATCTCGCCGGCGGGAATGAACTCCGACGATTGATCGCCGAAGTCGTCGCGCGTGATCACGGCCTTGACGCCCGCCAGCGCTTCCGCCTTCGACGTGTCGATCGACACGATGCGCGCGTGCGGATGCGGGCTGCGCAGCACGCGCCCGATGAGCTGGCCGGGCAGATTGAAATCGGCGCCGAAGCGGGCGCGGCCCGTCACCTTGTCGAGGCCGTCCGGGCGGATGGTGCGCGTGCCGACGTATGTCATGGCTATCCCTTTCTCATCTCTGCGGCGGCGTCCTGTACAGCCGTGATGATCTTGTCATACCCGGTGCACCGGCACAGGTTGCCGGCGAGCCAGTAGCGAATCTCGGTCTCCGTCGGATTCGGGGTCTTCTCCAGCAGCGCCTTCGACGCGACGAGGAATCCCGGCGTGCAGATGCCGCACTGGAGCGCCGCGTTCTCCAGGAATTTCTGCTGCAGCGGATGGAGCGCTTCGCCCTTCGCCATGCCCTCGATCGTCTCGACCCGGCGCCCCCCCACCTCGCAGCCCAGGACGAGGCACGAGCACACCAGCCGGCCGTCCAGCGTGACGCTACAGGCGCCGCAGTCGCCGGAGGAGCAGCCTTCCTTGCTCCCGGTCAATTGGAGCGTGTCGCGGAGCACGTCGAGCAGCGTCTCCTCAGTCTCGCAGAGGAACTCGACCGGGTCTCCGTTCACCGTTGCTTCGACGTGGTGC
>JBGOTH010000482.1:0-3333 GCA_041476345.1 Methylomirabilia bacterium | reverse complement strand
GCTGATCTCGATGACGTCCCCCTTCGGGACCGCGCGCACGGCGACCCGCCCGCCCTCCGGCGTGAACTTGATCGCGTTGGAGAGCAGGTTGAGCAGGACCTGCTTGATCTTCCGCTCGTCGCCGCGGAAGTCGCCGATGCGTTCGTCGACCTCCTGCGCGAGCGTCAGACTGCGTCGCGCCGCCCGCTCGTGGACGAGGGTCAGCGCGTTGTCGATGGCGGCGGCCAGGTTGAAGTCCGTGAGGTCGAGCTCCATCTTGCCTGCCTCGATCTTCGAGAGATCGAGGATGTCGTTGATGAGCGACAGGAGGTGGCGTCCCGACGACAGGATGTCGTTCAAGTACTCCTCCTGCTTCTCGTTGATCTCGCCGAACATGCGCTCGATCATCACCTCGGAGAATCCGATGATCGCGTTGAGGGGCGTGCGCAGCTCGTGCGACATGTTCGCGAGGAACTCGTCCTTGTGCCGGCTCGCCACCTGGAGCTGCGAGGTGCGCTCCTGCAGCTCGGTGAACAGGCGGACGTTCTCGATCGCGATCACGGCCTGGTCGGCGAAGGTCTGCAGGAGCGCGAGCTGCTTGTCGGTGAACGGGTTCGGATCCATGCGTCGGATCATGATCACGCCGATGGCCGTTCCTTCGCGCAGGAGCGGCGTGGCCACGATCGTCCCATACCCGGCCCGCTGCTGGAGGATCGCGCCCTCCGGGTACTCACGGGCAAACTCGGGATCGAGCAGGTTGCTCAAGTGAATCGTCCGGCGCTCGAGAATCGCGCGGCCGGAGACCGAATCCCGCGTGATCCTGCGCGTGTCGGCGGGGACAGCCGGGAGCGGCACGGCGCCGTAGTGCACCGCGTGCGTCATCAGGTCGCCGTCCACCTGACGGATGATGGCGTCACTGGCCCCGCACACCCGCATGGCATTCTTCGCCACGATCTCGAGCACGGGCTGGATGTCCGTGGGCGAGCCGCTGATGACACTCAGGATCTCGGCCGTCGCCGTCTGCTGCTCCAGGGATTCCGAGAGCGCGCGCGTGCGATCCTCCACGCGCTGCTCCAGCGTGGCGTACGACTCCTGCAGGTGCGCGGTCATCCGGTTGAACTCGCCCGCGAGCGTCTCCAGCTCGTCACCACTCTGAATCTCGAGGCGATGGCCGAGCTCGCCGCCGCCGATGCGCGCGGCGCCCACCTGCAGCGCCTGGATCGGTCGCACCATGCGCCGCGCGAGCATCACGCTCGCGACGACGGCGAGCGCGATGCCCAGCATCAGGAGCGCGAGCGAGCGCTTGATCGACGCTTGGAGGGGCTCGAGCGCCTCTCCAAGCGGCTGCTCCGCGAAGACGACCCATCGGAGTCCCGGAATCGTGGCGTACGCCGTGAGCACGCGACGGCCGTGCACGTCGCGCGCGACCGGACTCCCCGTCGCGGCGCCGGCGATCGCTTCCCGCACCTGGGGCAGCGTGGCCAACGACGTTTTCTGCAGGACGAGGCTGATGTCCGGATGGGCGATCAAGTCCCCGCGCTCGTCGGCGACGTACGCGCGGCCCGCCTTGCCGATCTTGATCTGCGTCACGACGTCCCAGATGAATTTGAGATTCACCTCCGCCACGGTCACGCCGCCGCCGCTCTGCCCCATGGCGAGCACCATGTAGGGCTCGGACTCCTTCCGGAAGGTGACCGGGCCGTGATAGGCGACCGAGGCACAGCTGGTGGCCGCTCGTTCGCACGCTTTCCGGCGCGCGACCGCTTGGGTGAAGCGCGGATCGCCGGACAGGTCGTTGGCGCTGCCGGCGACGTCCATTTGGAGGCGCGAGATGCGCAGCTGCTCCTTGCCCTCGGCGTCGATGTGGATCAGCTCGGTGATCGCCGCGACCTGGCGGAGCAGGCGGAGGAAGTCGATGCGGCGCTGCTCGAGCGCGGCGGGACCGGAGACGAGCAGCGGCTGGGTCGTCCAGCCCATCTGGTGCTCGATGTCGCGGATGAAGGCCTCGATCTGCGTGGCGGCCGCCCCGGCTTTTTCCCGCTGGAGCGCGACGAGCGCGCCCTGATTTTCCCGGTAGGTGAACCACAGCTCCACGCCGGCGCTCGCGGCCAGCACCATCGTGACGAGCGCCACGATGACGACGACGTATTTCCAGAAGAGCCGGCGGCGGGGACGCGGCGCGTCAAGCGTGGGCGTGCTGGCCATCGTCTAGCGAAAGTACCACTACGAGGCGGTCTTGGGCCTCCGCGTCATCCACCCGTCACGCGCTCGATCATCCGGTCGAACCCGAGCACCAGGCAGCGCATGATCTCGTCGCGCGCGGCGCGAAACGCCTCTTCCCCCTGCCCGGCCGGGTCCGCGATGTCGCCGTGCTCGCCGGCGAGCTCCGGCAGTGTCACGACGTTCACGACGCCCCCGTCTCCCGCGAGCGCGCGCACGAGATACGTCTGCTCCGTGGTCATCGCGACCACGAGGTCCGCCGCTTCCAGGATCTCGGGGTGGTCCCGCAACGCCGTGGACATCATGCCGTCTTCGGCGAGCTCGATGCCGACCTCGCGCAGGGCGAGCCGCGCATCCAGCGAAGGGATCATGCGGTCGCGCGCGTGGACCCACACGCCCGCGGAGCGCACTTCGATGCGGCCGTCGAGGCCGCGCTCGGCCAGCATCCGCTCGATGAGCTTCTGCGCCATCACGCTCCGCGCGGTGTTCGCGTGACAGACGACGAGGACGCGCCGCGTCACGGTGTTCGTCCCGCCGTGTCCGCGAGCGGCCGATAGTACGGCTGCCCCGCCTGCGTCCATTCACCGAGCATCGCGCGGAACTGCGGCCCCATCGGATCGATGCCGCGCATCGGCATCGTCCCACGCCGGATCGTGAAGTCGTGCGGCGCCAGCTCTCCTCCCCGGACGAAGTGCAGGTCGGCCCGTTCGTGGCGCCCGCGAGCCCACAGCCACTGGCCGAGCCCGAACTCCGCGCGGGCTTGCTGATCGGCCGCCGTCGGTAGCGTTTGCTGCGCTCGAATGTCCGTCGGGCTGAAGGCCGGTGTGGCGCCGCTCACCCACGCACGCACCGCGTTGAGATGGATGGTCGAGTCGAGCCCGGTGAGCTGACGGAACGTGTCGGCGCCGAACGCGACGTCGTTGGGCCGCACGATGCGCCCGCGCTCGTCGATCCAGAGGATCGTCGGCACGTTGACGACGTTGTAGAGCTCGGCCAGGACGTGGCGCGTGTCGATCAGCGAGGGATGCGCGGGGTGCGCGGCCTCGATCCACGGCCGTGCGTCATCCGCGGTCTTGTCGAGCGCCACGGTGATCACCACGAAGCCGCGGTCCTTCAGCTCGTCGTAGAGCGCCT
>JBGOTH010000481.1:0-3339 GCA_041476345.1 Methylomirabilia bacterium | reverse complement strand
CTTTGCGGGCCCTGACGATGTTCTTGGCCCGGAGCATGGCGAGCTGCTGTGAGACGATGGGCTGCTCCAGGCCCAGCGCCTCTTGCAGTTCCTGCACCCCCCGCTCGCCGCCGACGAGGATCTCGAGGATGCGGATGCGGACGGGATGTCCCAGCGCCCTGAAGAACTCGGCTTTGAACGCTTGCAGCGAGCCCGACTGCGCGGACGTGCGGGTCACGCCTGATATATATATTGCTATATTCCATTATGCAAGAGAATGGTCTCGCGAGGGGGTCAGAACGCGAGGCGCAGGCGAAGCGCGAAGACGTGCACGGGTCCGCGGTCGCGGTTGTACCCCGGATTCTCGAGGTATTGGTAATCGGGGGTCACGTCGACGTACGGCATCACGTGCCACCGGTAGTAGGCTTCCAGAATCCGTTCGAGACCGTACGTCAGCCGGCCGTCGCCGAGAAGAAAGCCGGCGCCGCCCTGTTCAAGATAGCGGCGATGATCGCGTGAGAGCCCATCGAGCGCGTACGCGATGCCGATCGCGTCTTTCTCTCGACCCCACCTCCCGCCATTCGCCTGCAAACCAAAGCTCGCCAGACGATCCACTTCCGTGAATGCGAACGACTCCGTCTTCCCGTCGTTGTAGCCGAGCCGCATGAACACGCCTGTTTCACCGTCGTCGGCAAGCGGCTGCTCGAGACTGAGACCCCCGCCCCACTTGATCCGGCCGGCACGATCCCTGGCCTGAACATCCGGAGTGGTGCCCGTCCCCCTCGCCTGATCGATCGCATCCTGGTAGATCCCCATCCGCGCCTGGTTGACGAACCCCAAGAGGCGGATGACCGTGCCGCCGGTGCGGTCGACCTTGACGCTCAGCTCCACGTTGTCGCCTCGGGCGCGCCACACCTCGTCGTCGAGGCGGTTGCCATTGGCGAAGGTCGGCATCATGTAGCTGCCGAGACGGAAGGCCCACGCGGGCGTGACGATCGCCATCATGATGCCGTTGGTGAATCCGCGCGTATCGGCGGCGAAATCCCAGGCCGTGTTGTTCCACAGCGACCAGTTCAGGAACTGGGTGCGCGTATTGTTGGCATACCGGTTCTTGTCGAAGTCGTCGTTCGTGGCGAAGCGCCCGACTTTGACCTCGACGCGGCGTGCGGGCTCCGCGGCCGGTTCGGTCTCCGATGACAGCGGAACGATGTATCGCAGGAATCCGCGTGCGATGTAGGGGTCGTGGGGAAGGTCGACCGATCCTGACCGGATCACCTCGCCGTTCGTCAACCCGCCGAGGCCGGTCGCGTTGCTGATCCCGGCCCCGCGGAACATCTCGACGTCCACGTTGGCCTGGAGGCGCGGAGTGAGCTGCGCTCCGAAGTACAGCCCGTACGTCTGAGAGACCTTGTTGTCACCGGTCGCCCGGAAGCTGTTCGCGTCGTGATAGGGGCTATGGAAGGGCAGGACACCCTGATCGATCACGGTGATCTGTCCGCCCACGATGCGCGGAAACCAGCCCGGGAAATAATGAGATGCGGCGGGGTCATCGTTCACCACGAGGTCTTCCCACCACTCCGCGGCCTCGGCCGGCGTGTGTACCCAGCCCATGTGCAAGGCGCCGAGCACGAGGATGGTGAAGCCGACAAGACGCTTCATGACCGTCTCCACGGTGGCGTCCACCGAGCCCCTACGAGATGGGGATTTGACGCGGCACCTCTTTCGACACATCCTGCTACACGATGACGCGATGCCTTCTGATCTCGCCGCGGTTCTCGGAGTTCAGCTACTGGAACTACCGGGAGGTGTGCGAGCTCTTCGGAGCCCGTTACCCCGCGGCCCCCCTCGGTCTCATCACGGTCGCCGCGCTCCTGCCCCAGGAGTGGTCATTCCGGCTCCTCGATCTCAATGTTCAGGAGATGGACACCACCCTACTCGAATGGGCGGATATCGTCATGGCCGGCGGCATGATCCCGCAGCAGCGGAATCTCCTCTCGCTCATCGAGCTCTGTCATGCGCGCGGCAAGCGCATCGTCGTCGGCGGCCAGGATCCCACGAGCCAGCCCGCCGTGTACGCCTCCGCTGACTACCTCGTCCTCGACGAGGGGGAAATGACGATCCCGAAGTTTCTCGCCGACCTCGAAGCAGGCGCCACGCACGGCACATACCGCTCCGAAGAGAAGCCCGACGTGAGCCGCACCCCCGTGCCGCGCTTCGACTTGCTGGAGTTCGACAAGTACCTGCACATCGGGATCCAGTTCTCCCGAGGCTGCCCGTTCAACTGCGAGTTCTGCGACATCATCGAGCTCTATGGCCGCAAGCCCCGCACGAAAACGCCCGGGCAGCTCCTTCTGGAATTGGACAGTCTCTACCGGCTGGGGTACCGAGGGCACGTCGATCTCGTCGACGACAATTTCATCGGGAACAAGAAGGCCGTGATGGCGTTCTTGCCGGAGCTTCTGACGTGGAGCCGGGAGCGCCACTTCCCCTTCTACTTCAGTACGGAGGCCACCCTCAACCTCGCGGACGATCTCAAGCTCATTGCCATGATGGAAGCCGTCGACTTCCGCTGGCTCTTCATCGGCATCGAGACGCCCGACAAGGAGCTCCTGGCCCGGACCCAGAAGAAGCAGAACACGCGCTCCCCCATCGTGGAGAGTGTTCACCGCCTGAATGCGCACGGGATGGTCGTGACGGCCGGCTTCATCCTAGGGTTTGACGGCGAGACGCACGGGGCCGGGGACGCGATCGTGGAGTGTGTGGAGGCGGCCGGAATCTCGATGGCCATGGTCGGACTGCTCACCGCGCTTCCGAACACCCAGCTGACGCGTCGGCTCGCGCGCGAGGGCCGTCTCCCCGATGACTACTCCGTGCAGCGACCGGGCGAGGTGGATCAAGCCGCGGCCGGCTTGAACTTCACGCCGGCGCGGCCCCGCGGGGAGATTCTCGACGAGTTCGCGTCGATCCTGCGTCGCCTGTACTCGCCGAAACCCTATTTCGACCGCGTCTTGACGCTCGTTCGACAACTCCATCGACAGCCCAAGCAGCTCGGCCCGCCCCGGGGCCGTTGGGCCGAGATGGCCGCCCTCGGTGCCGTGGTGTGGCGGCTGGGGTTCAAGCACGAGACAGCCTGGTACTTCTGGCGGAATATCCTCCGCGTGCTCGTGACGCGACCGCGTAACTTTCAAGCGGCCATCGACCTCATGGCGCTCTTCCTCCATTTCAGCCGGCACACCGAGTTCGTCCTCGATCGGCTCGAGCGCAATGGAACGCGGCGCGAAGCCGAGCCGACTCGTGACCTGGACTCCGCGGCGGCCGCACGTCGGTGATCGCGTAGGCACGGAGCGAAACACGCTCGCG
>JBGOTH010000480.1:0-3358 GCA_041476345.1 Methylomirabilia bacterium | reverse complement strand
CGGCGAACGAGAACGTGTGCCACGTGTCGAGCCACCCGTGATCGGCATGGCCCCGGTCGCCGGCGCGTCTCACCGTGATCATCGTTTCGTCATGGTAGCATCGCGCCCGTGATGGGCGGCGTTCCGGTGCCGAGGGCGTCGATGGCGGCCGGCGCGTTCGTCGCGGCCGTCGGCGCGCTCGTGCTCCTTGGGTGGGCTTTCGATGTCGCGCTCCTCAAGAGCGTCGCGCCCGGCCTTCCCGCCATGAAGGTCAACACCGCGCTCGCGTTCGTGCTCATCGGGATCGGTCTCGTCCTCCTCGCGCGTGCGCCCGCGCCCCCGTGGACGCGCGCGCTCCGCCGCGGCTTGGTGACGCTCGCGCTCGTGGTGGGCTTCGTCACGCTCGTCGAGTCCGCCGTGGATGTCAGTCTCGGCGTCGATCAGCTGCTCGCGCGCGACGATTCGGGCGCCGCCGGACGCATGGGGCCCGTCACCGCATTCGGCCTCACCACGAGCGCCGCGGCGCTGTTGCTCCTCGACCTCGGCTGGGCCGGCGCGCTCGCGCAGACGCTCGCGCTCGCCACCGGCGTCCTCGGTCTCCTCAACCTGGTCGGCCACGCCTACAGCCTTCATCGCCTCCTGGGTCTCGGCGCCTACTCGGTGGTCGCCGTCCAGAACGCGTGTCTCCTCGTGGTGCTCAGCGTGGGCGTTCTCCTCGCGCGGCCCGAGCGCGGGCTCACGCGCATGGCGCTCGCCGACTCGTCGGCCGGGGTCGTGGTGCGTCGGCTCCTGCCGGTCGTCATCGCCGCCCCGCTCGTGCTCGGCTGGCTCGTCGAGTCGGGACGCCGCGTGGCGCTCTACGGCCCCGAGTTCGCGATGGCGCTGTCCGTCGTGGGGCCGGTGGTGGTGCTGTCACTCGTCGTGTGGGCGGCCGCGTCCAGGCTCCAGCGCACCGACGTCCAGCGGCGCCGCGCGGAGACCGCGCTGGAGCGTGCCGACGCGGAAGTGGGGCGCGTGGTGGCGCGCACCGTCGTCCTCACCGACGCCAACACGGCGCTCCTGGACATGACGACGCGCCTGAAGACACTCGAGCGCCTCAACCGGCTCGTGTCGTCGTCGCTCGATTTCGAGGCGGTCCTCGTCGCCATCGCGCGGGCCGCATCCGACATCACCGCCACGCCGGTCGTCTCCTTCTGGCTGGTCGACGAGGTGGCGCGCACCGCCACCGTGCGCGCGTGGTCGGACGCGAGTATCGGCGCGAGCTTTCCGACCGCGGTGGTCGCGTTCGGGGACGGGGCGGTGGGGCGCGTGGCGGCGAGCCGCCAGCCCCTGCAGATCCCGGACGTGTTCAAGAGCGCCACCTCGATCAAGGCCCTCGCGTGGTGTCGCGCGCACGGGCTCGGAAGCTTCTACGGCGCGCCCGTCCTCGCGCAGGATCGGCTGCTCGCCGTGCTCGCGCTGAGCCGCCACGAGCCGCTCGCCCTCGGGGAGGAAGACCAGGAGCTGCTCGCGAGCTTCGTGGCCCAGGCGGCGGTCGCGATCGACAACGCGCGGCTGTTCGCCGAGGCGCAGGAGCGCCGCCGCGCCGCCGAAGCGGCGGAAGCGCGCTACCTCGAGTTGTTCGACCGCAACCTCGCGGGTATCATTCGGGCGACGCGCGACGGCCGCATTCTCGACTGCAACGAGGCGCTGGTGCGTATCTACGGCTACCGTTCCCGCGAAGAGGTCTTGGCCCTTCGCGCGCAGGATCTCTACGCGGATCCGGCCGCGCGCGCGCGGGCGATCTCCCTGCTCCGTGCCGGCGAGCGCATCACCAACGCGGAGGTCCGTTCGCGCCGCGCCGACGGCACGCCGATCTCCGTCCTCGTGAACGTGACCGCGGTGGAGACGGAGGGCGGGGAGATCGTCATCGAAGGGATCATCGTCGACATCACGGACCGCGAGCGGGCGGCGACCGCGGAGCGCGAGGCGGAGGCGCTGCGCGCGGTCGCGAAGCTGGCCAACGCGGCCGCGCACGAGATCAACAACCCGCTCACGGTGATCATGGCGCACCTGGATCTTCTGGCCCGGCGCTTCGCCGCCGATGCCGAGGCCCTGCAGCGGATCGACCGCGCACGGATGGCGAGCCGCCGCATCGCCGACATGATCACGCACATGAGCCGGATCACCCGGCTCGAGCTGTCCGAGCAATCCCCGAATCTCCCGCCGATTCTCGATCTCCGCCGCTCGAGCGGCGAGACGGACCCGCCCATGAATAATCCAGGCTAGGAGGGCTACTCGACGACGCCGTCCTTTTTCAGCTTCGCGATCGCGTCGGATGATATCCCGAGGTCCTTCAGCACGTTCTCCGTCTGCTCGCCGGGGAAGGGGGCCACGGTGCGCACCGAGCCCGGCGTGTCCGACATCTTGATCGCGATGCCGAACTGCTTCACCTTGCCGAGCGTCGGGTGCTGGGTCTCCACGATCATCTGGCGGTGGTTGATCTGCGGGTCCGCCACCATCTCCTCGACGTCGTAGACCTTGCCCACGCACACGTCCGCCTTGACGAGGAGGTCGTACCACTCGTCGCGGTCGCGCGTCCCGATGAGCGCTTCGATCTCCTGGCGCGCTTTCTCTTCCTCCGCGTTAGCCGCGCGCACGAACTGGTCGGGCTTGCGCGCGTGCTTCACGAAGTCCGGCCTGCCGATGGCCTTGCAGAAGTTCTCCCACAGCCACGGCTCCGTGCAGCCGATCGTGAGCAGCTTCTTGTCGCGCGTCTCGTAGATCGCGTAGTAGGGGTACGAGCCGCCGAGGAAGCCTTCGCCGCGGCGCGGCGCCATGCCGTCGGAGAAGAAGAAGCGCATGTTCGGCGTGGCGGCGAGCAGCGAGACGGTCGTGTCTAAGTACGACACGTCGACGTGCTGGCCCTTACCGGTGCGCTCGCGCGCGTAGAGCGCCAACACGACGCCGAGGGCGCCGTGCAGACTCGCGCCCGCGTAGTCCGCTACGAGGTTCAGCGGGATCACGGGCTTGCGGTCGGGCTCGCCGATGAGGTTCAGCACGCCGCCGAGCGACAGGTAGTTCATGTCGTGCGCCGGGTAGTCGCGGTACGGCCCGTCCTGGCCGAAGCCGGAGAGCGAACAGTAGACCAACCGCGGGTTGATCTTCTTCAGATCGTCGTAGCCGGCGCCCAGGCGCTTCATCACGCCGGGCCGAAAGCCCTCGATGATCACGTCGGCGGACGCGGCGAGCTTCCGGAAGATCTCCTGGCCCCCCGGCGCCTTCATGTTCAGCGTCATCGACCGCTTGTTGCGGTTGACGAACGCGAACGCGGCGCGGCGCAGCTCGTCGGCGCCGCGCGTGTGCCCGGGCTCCGGCGTCTCGATCTTGAGGACGTCGG
>JBGOTH010000479.1:0-3362 GCA_041476345.1 Methylomirabilia bacterium | reverse complement strand
GCGGGCCACTGGCTGCACCACGACCGGCTCGACGTATTCCTGGACGTCCTGCGCGAGTTTCTCTCGACCCCCTGACGAGGGGCTTGGGGTCCTCCAGTTGCGGGGCCCCATCTACAAAGGAGACGACGGATGCCCCGCTTTCCCGAGCTGACACGCGACCAGATGACCGACGCGCAGAAGCGCGCGTACGACGGGATCGTGAGCGGGCCGCGCGGCGGCGCCCGCGGCCCATTCAACGTTCTGCTGCGGAGCCCGGAGCTGGCGGACACCGTCCAGCGAGTCGGCGCGCATCTCCGATTCAATTCCTCGCTGCCCGCACGGCTCAACGAGCTCGCGATCATCATCAACGCGCGCTTCTGGGGCTCGCAGTACGAGTGGTACGCGCACCGTCCCCTCGCGATCAAAGGGGGGCTGTCCGACTCGATCGCCGACGACCTCGCGCAGGGCAAGCGCCCGCGCGGGATGAAGACGGACGAAGAGGTGGTCTACGACTTCTGCACGACGCTGCACCAGAAGCACTTCGTCGACGACGCGCTGTTCGAGCGTGCGAAGACGGCGATCGGCGAGCAGGGCGTGGTCGACCTCATCGGCGTGAGCGGGTACTACACGATCGTCTCGATGGTCCTCAACGTCGCCGAGATCCCGTTGCCCGCGGGTGTGCCGTCGCCGTGGTGAGCGCCCTGCCAGCAGCGCGGGAGTGACGGCGTGGGGTCGCGGATGGGCCGCCTCTTCAGCCTCGTGGCGAGTGGGCAGATCAAGTTGCGTCGGATCGACGGCTGGCGGAAGATCGCCGCTGTGATGCCTGAGACACGGCAGCCCGGGTTCAGCGCGAGGGTTTGGCGCACGGCCCTCGCCGGCGTTTTCACCCTCGGAATCATCGCCGCGCCGCTCGTGGGCGAGGCGCAACAGGTGAGGAAGGTTCCGGTCATCGGGTACCTCGACGGTCCCACACCCTCGTTGACCCAACATCTCCGCGAGGCATTCCGACAGGGGCTGCAACAGCACGGATGGATCGAAGGCAGGAACGTCCTCATCGAATATCGCTCGGCGGAGGGCCGGAATGAGCGATTCCCGGAGATGGCTGCCGAAATGGTCCGGCTGAACGTGAATGTGATCATCGCTGCGGGCGAGCCAATGATCCTCGCCGCCAGGCAGGCGACGTCGACCATCCCCATCGTGATGGCGGCCGTCGGTGATCCAGTCGGTCGGGGTTTCGTCGCGAGCCTGGCACGCCCCGGCGGTAACATCACCGGGGTCTCCAACCTCGCCGTCGATCTGACCGGGAAGTGGCTGGAGCTGGTCAAAGAGGCGGCCCCACAACTGACGAAAGTCGCCGTGCTACGGAACCCGGCCAACCCGAGCCATGCCGCCTTCTGGCGCGAGGCGCAAGACGCGGCCCGGGCACGCAGCCTGCAAATACTGGGGGCGCAGGCGAAGATCGTCGAGGAAATCGAGCCTGCGTTTGTCGCAATGGCGAGCGAGCGGCCCGGCGCCCTCATCGTAATCCCAGACCCGTTGTTCAACAGCCAGCGGGTAAAGGTCGCGAGCCTGGCCGAACGCCAGCGGCTGCCGTGGATCACCTTGTTCAGGGAGAGCGCCGACGCCGGGGCTCTGATCTCCTACGGACCGAGCCTTCAGGAAAATTATCGGCGCGCCGCCACGTACGTCGACAAGATCCTGAAGGGGGCGAAGCCCGGGGATATTCCCGTCGAGCAGCCCACGAAATTCGAGCTCGTCATCAACCTCAAGACCGCGAAGGCGCTTGGCCTCACCATCCCGCCGGCGCTGCTGCTGCGGGCGGATCAACTTATTGAATGATGACCGGAAGCCGCCGCTTGATGAATTTCCACATCAAGAGGGACGGCACCCCAGCGACCTCAGGTCCTCGGTGAGCTTCACTGAAGTCGTGTAGAGATGGGCCTGCTCGGCTTCGTCGCCTTGAGTGCGCACGAGAAGAAGAGCCATTCGAAGCGTCGCGCGATCTCCGGAAACGCTGTCGGCATCGCTGCGAGCAGGATCGGCCCGTTGTCGGTCAACAGGCCGGTACGGGCTCGCGCGCGGGCGTCGTCGACGATCGTCAGCACGTCGGCGCGCGGCTCGAAAGCGAGCGTCCAGAGCGACGTCAAAGTCTCGACGGTGATCGTCACGCCGAGCGCGTCCGCGATCCTCCGATGCGCGGCCGCCGGCGTATAGCGGCCCGCGTCGCAGTCGGCGTCGAGTCCGCTGCTCCAGATCCGCGCGTACACCTCGGATTCTGGGAGCCCGCTCGCCGCGGCGAGCGCGGCCAAGCGTCGCGTGGGACAAAAGTCGCACACGACCCCACCGAGGTCGAAGAGCACGACCTCGATGGGGCCCACGGTCAGCCGCGCACTACTTCAGGCGCTGGACGAGGTGCTCGCCGACCCGCAAGGCGTTGGCGATGATGGTGAGCGCGGGGTTCACGGCCGCGCTCGAGCAGAAGAAGCTGCCGTCCACGACGTAGAGGTTGTCCACGTCGTGCACCTTGCAGTTGACGTCGAGCACGGACGTCTTCGGATCGGCCCCGAACTTCACGGTGCCGATCTGGTGGGCGACGCCCGCCAGCGGGATGCGCTGGGAGAGGAAACCGCGCTTCGGCATGACCACCATGTCGGTGCCGATATCGTGCGTGAGCTTTTTCAGGCGCTCGAGGAGGCGCTTGTGGCCTTCCTCGTTGTTCGGCGTGTAGTGGAGCGTGATCCCGCCGTCCTTGGCGACTTCGATGCGGTTCTCGGACGCCGGCAGGTCCTCGGACGTCAGCCACCAGTCGATCGAATGCTGGGCGATGTAGTCGAGAGCCATGCCGGGAGCGAAGAACGGTGCGCCCTCCGCGATCATCTCCTTCGACATCTTGCCGAGCATCTGGAAGTGGCCCATCGGGTACTCGAAGCCGGGGGCGCCGAAGTAGAAGTCGTTCACGCCGAACGTCTTCTGGAACTTCGTCGGGTTCGGCTTCTTGCTGACGGACACCACGGCCGAGTTCAGGTGGCACATGTAGTTGCGGCCGACGAGTCCGGAGCCGTTGTTGCCGAGTCCCTTCGGGTGCTTGTCGTTCGCGGAGAGAAGCAGGATGGCGGCGGAGTTGACGGCGCCACCCGAGATCGAGACGATGTCGGCGGTGAACTCCTCGCGCTTGCCGTTGACGTCGGCCTCGATCTTGGTGACCGTGCGCCCGCTCGCGTCGGTGTGGAGCTTGACCACCTTCGCGTTCACGCGCAGGGTCACGTTGCCGGTCTTGAGCGCCGGCATCACGCACGTCGTGTGGGCGTCGGCCTTCGCGTGCACGAGGCACGGGAAGCCGTCACACGTGTTGCACCGGATGCACTCGCTGGTCTCGGGATGCT
>JBGOTH010000478.1:0-3371 GCA_041476345.1 Methylomirabilia bacterium | reverse complement strand
CTGTATCTAGGGATCAAGCATGACCCCGGGCCCGCCCGGCTCCCCGTGGCCCACCGATAAGGGCCTTCATGAGCTGAGGTGCCACGCTCGACGAAGCATCCCATTGCATTACAATGCAGTCGAAGGGAGCGGTCGTCATGCCAACATAGCTCACCGTGCGCCTGCCCGACGATCTCGGGCGAACCTTGAGGAACGCGTCCCGGCGGATGCAACGCACGCCCTCAGACGTAGTCAGGCTCGCCTTGCAGGAGTTTCTCGGTACCACCGCTGGACGCCGCGGCCGCCCCGCTGATCGAGTGCGACGTCTCATTGGCTCACTGGAGTCCGGAATCCCCGACCTCGCCGGCAAGCACCGTGCGTACATCCTCGAGTCCCTGAAGCATGGCCGGTGAGCTGCTCCTCGACACCGGCGCGCTGGTCTCGCTCCTCGATCGGAGTCAGGAGCACCACGAGAAGTGCGTTCACTTTTTCGAGGAGTGGGAGCGGCCTGTGGTGAGCACGGAGGCGGTCCTGACCGAAGCCACCCATCTCCTCGGGCGCGTTCGTCAAGGACGGAAGGCCTGCGTGGACTTCTTCCTCGACGGTGGCGCCGTCCTCGTGCCCACGACGGTGCCCTCACTGCGGCGCGTGCGTGAGCTTCTCGACGACTACGCCGACCTGCCGATGGACTACGCCGACGCCACGCTCGTGGTGCTCGCCGAGGAGATTGGGACCGACCTCGTGTTCACCACGGACCGGCGGGCCGCGGTCAGCTTCGGTCCATCGCATCCACGAACGCCCGGGGCGAAAGGATCGCAATGCCCGCGAAACTCTTGAGAATCAGCAGATCATCGTCGCCCGTGAGAATGCAGTGCGCCTTCGCCGCCACGGCGGTCGCGAGAACTAGATCGTCATCAGGGTCTCGGCAGACGGGCCGCGCGAGCTTTACAGGTTTGACGAGTCCGGCGCGCTCCCGGTAGGCCTTCAGAAAAGGGATGTCGCGCGGCTCGACCCGGAACTTTCGGCGCAACGTTTCCACCAGCTCGTCGAGCAGCCCTTTCGACGTGAACAAATCTTGCGCAGGCAACCGGCGCTTGACGATGTCGCGGCACAGACCTTCCGCGACCAGGGCGGCGACCAGCACATTGGTGTCGCAGACGACTCTCACGAGACCTGCGTGAACACGTCCTCGTCGGTGTAGATGCCCCGCGCGCGTGCGCGAGCCGTCAGCTTGCGGCGTGATTCCTCGAAGGCATCCTGCCAGAGCTGCGTCTGCAAGGCGCGGCGCACGAACTCGCTCTCCGAGAGCTTGCGCCGCTTGGCGGCCTTCGCGATTTCTGCGCGCGTCTGGGGCGGGAGGCTGATGGTCAGGGTGGCTCTCATGGTGTAAGACAGTTTAACACACACCTTCCGCGCGCCAGCGCTCCAGGTCCTCGCGCGAGTGGCCGAGCATGCCGACAAACACGTCCTCGTTGTGCTCGCCGGGCATCGGCGCGAGCGAGCGGACCCGGCCCGGCGTCGCCGACATCTTGAGCGGCGTGCCCGTCGTCCTCACGCGCCCGTAGACGGGGTGATCGAGCTCCACGAACATCTCGCGCGCCTGCACCTGCGGGTCCGCCACCATCTCCGCCACGTTGTTGACCGGCGCCGCGGGAACGCCGGCCGTCGAGAGCGTGCGCACGACGTCCGCCTTGGTGCGCGCGCTCGTCCATCCCGTGATGATCGCGGCGATCTCGTCGCGCTGATCGCGCCGCGCCGGTGCTCTCGCGAAGCGTGGATCGGTCGTGAGCTCCGCGCGGCCGATGATCGTGCAGAAGCGACCCCACACGGCGTTGCTCGCGGCGGCGGCGACGGCCACGTGGCCGTCCGTCGTCGGATAGACGCCAGTCGCGGAACCGCCGAAGGACACGTTGCCCGCGCGCGTGAGGATCTCGCCGCCGACGGTGTACCGCTCGCCCAGGTTGTCCAGCGCGACGACGAGGCTGTCGAGCAGCGCCATGTCGATGCGCTGCCCCACGCCCGTGCGGTGGCGGTAGTGGAGCGCCGAGACGATGCTGAAGGCGCAGAGCATGCCCGCGTAGTAATCGGAGATCGACTGACCGGAGCGCATCGGCGCACCGTCGCGGTCGCCGGTGATGCTCATGTAGCCGCTGATCGCCTGCGCGAGCATGTCGTAGCCGCGCTGCGGCGCGTACGGCCCGTTCTGCCCGAACGCGGTGACCGACGCGTAGATGATCGCGGGGTTGATCTTCTTCAGCTCGTCGTAGCCGAGATTCAAACGGTCCATGGTGCCGACGCTGAAGTTCTCGGTGACGACGTCGACGCGCGCCACGAGCTCCTTGAAGAGCGCGACGCCCTGCGGCGTCTTCAGCTCCAGCGTGATGCCGAGCTTGTTGCGGTCGCGGTACTGCGCGACGGGCACGCGCTCCTCGACGCCGTTCCGCGTGCGCTTGATCCCGAGCGACACGCGCTCGCGCCCGCGCTCCCGCGATTCCACCTTGATGACCTTCGCGCCGAGGTCGGCGAGCAGCATGGTGCAGAAGGGCATCGCGATGACCTGGCCGAGGTCGAGCACGGTGACGTCGCTGAGCGCTTGTTCCATCTATTTCGCCGCGCGGCGGATTGCGTCGAGATCGAACGGGGGCGAGAGCAACAGAATCACGCGGTCGACGCCGACGCGCTCCAGCATCTGCCGCGCGCGCGAGTCCGGCTTGAGCCAGCGGTCCTCGAAGCCCGCGAACGCCGTCACGATGAACGGCGACGTACGGCCCGCGGCCGCGTGCGAGTCGCGCGCGATCTTCACGAGCTCGGTGAGCTGGGGATGGAACGCCTGCGTGTTGAACCCGTCGCCGTGGGTGCCGGCGATCGCCGCCATACGCGGGCCGAAGCCGCCGACGATGATCGGGGGCGCGGGGTCGGGCCGGAGGAATCCCGCGTGACCCGACCAGAGACGGCGCATGAGCGCGATGGCGTCCACCACACGCTGCGCGCGCACCGCGTCGCCGTCCACCTTCTGACCGATCGCTTCCTGCTCGACGGCGTACGGCGTGCGCCGGCTGCCGCCGGCGCCGATGCCGAGGAGGAGCCGCCCGCCGGAGACGGCCTGGAACGTTGCGGCCATGTTCGCGAGCACGCCGGGATGCCGGTTCGCCACGTTGAGGACGAGGGGGCCTAACATGATGCGCTTCGTCGCTTCCGCGAGCGCCGTCAACGTCGTCCACGCTTCGGGCACGCCGGGGCCGTCGTCGTCATCGGTGTCGCGCAGGTGGTCCCACGTCCACAGCCCGTCGAAGCCCGCCTCGTCGGCGGCGAGCGCGGCGGCGCGCATGTCGGCGTAGCGCGTACCCATCGGGATCAGGAGCACGTCGGTCTTCATGGTTGAGGTACCTTCT
>JBGOTH010000477.1:0-3376 GCA_041476345.1 Methylomirabilia bacterium | reverse complement strand
GACTTCGCCATGCCTTCCGCGACCCACGGGTGCACGGACTCGCGCAGATACTTCGGGCTGTTGAACGGGTGCACGTGGAGGCCGTCGCAGACCTCCCCCGCGACGCGGCACATGTACTCGTTCACGCCCGAGATCATGACGGGGATCTTCGGATGCGCGATGGGACCGGGGTTGAAGAACGGCGTCATGAGGTCGAAGCGGTAGAACTGCCCCTTGAAGTCCAGCTTCGTTCCGTTCTGCCAGCAATCCCAGATGGCGCGCAGGGCAAGGACGATCTCGCGCAGCTTCGGGCCGGGCGACTCGAACTTCACGGAGAAGCGGCGCTCGTTGTGGCCCTTCACCTGCGAGCCGAGTCCGAGGAGCAGCCGCCCGTTCGACGCCTTCTGGAGGTCCCACGCGATGTGCGCGGTGATCATCGGGCTGCGCGGGAACGCGACGGCGATGGCGGTGCCGAGTTTCACGCGGTCGGTCACGGTCGCGGCGACCGCGAGGGGAAGAAACGGATCGTGCTGCGTCTCCGACGACCACAGGCAGTCGAAGCCCAGCGCCTCGACCTTCCGCGCGTAGTCGGGGATCGACTTCAGATCGTGCGTCAACATGCCGACGTCGAGCTTCACGAGAGGCTCGTGTCGATTCGTTTCGAGAGCATTGCCAGGACTTCGCGCGCCTCACGGATGATCGTTTCGACGACCTCGCGTGCGCCCGGGAGGTTGTGGATGAGGCCGACCGACTGGCCGGCGAACATCGGGAAGTACTCGCCGTCCGCCTGCTTCGCGGAGGCGGCGTAGATGTCTTGCGCGATCGACGACTGGAGCAGGCTGGGCAGCGTCGGCGCGGCCGTCGCCGCGTACTCGGTGGTGAACCGGCTGCGCAGCGCGCGCGCCCACTGGCCCGTGAAGCTGTCGGTCACCGTCGTCGCCTCCGCCTCCCGCTCGAGGACGCTCTTCTTGTAGAACTCCGGCGCCGTGGATTCGCGGGTCGCCACGAAGCGCGTGCCGAGCAGCACGCCCTGCGCGCCGAGCGCGAGCGCGGCGACGAGGCCGCGGCCGTCGGCGAGGCCGCCGGCGGCGACTACCGGCACGCGCACGGCGTCCACGATCTGCGGGACGAGCGCCATCGTCCCCACCATGATCGCCTCCGGCGTCCGCGGCTTCGCGCCGACGGAGCGATGGCCGCCCGCCTCCCCGCCTTGCGCGACGACCACGTCGACGCCCGCTGCGGCCGCCGCGCGCGCGTCATCGACCGTTGTCACCATCGAGACGACCTTGATCCCGCGTGCGTGACAGCGCGCGACCATGTCCGCGGCCGGCAGCCCGATGGCGGCGCTGAACACGGGGACGCGCTCCTCGAGGATCACGTCGAACGCGGCGTCGACGAGGTTCGGCGCGGGGCCGGGACGCCCGCTCGCGCGAGGCAGCTCGAGCCGGTCGCGGAAGCTGTTGAGCGCGTGCTGGACCGCGGCGATCGTGGCGTCCGAAATCGTCGCGACGTCGACAGTGGGCCGCAGCTCGGAGTGCAGCCACAGGTTCACGCCGAACGGGCGATCCGTGTGCTCGCGCAGGAACCGGATGCGCTTGCGGAGTTCCTCGGGCGGCTGGTTCAGGCCGCCGATGACGCCGAGGCCGCCGGCGCGCGACACTTCCGCCGCCAGGTCGGGCCCGGCCACGCTGCCCATGCCGGACTGGATGATCGGGTACTCGATGCCGAGCAGGTCGCACAACGCCGTGCGGAAGCGCATCACTTGAACTCCTTCCACGATCCCTCTGGACGTGAGGGCCCCGCAGCCGAGGACCCCCACACCCCCTCTCGCGCCATGTCTTTCAGCTTCACGCGCTGCACTTTCTCGCCGTGCGGGCTCGGCGTGCGCGGCACGTCCGTCACGAAACGTACGCCACGCGGGATCTTGTAGGAGGCGATCTTGCCCCGGCAGAAGCCGATCAGCGTCGCTTCGTCGAGTCGCGCGCCGTCCTTCAGGATCACATAGGCCACCGGCACTTCGTTCGCCCTCGGATCCGGGATGCCGACCACGAAGGCCTGGCTCACCGCGGGGTGGGCCATGAGAAACGCCTCGATCTCGCCGGGCGCCACCATGTGGTGGCTGATGCGCAGCGTTTCCTTCAGCCGCCCTTTGAAGATGACGTAGCCACGCCCGTCACGTACGCCGATGTCACCGCTCCTGAACCACCCGTCGTCCGTGAACGCGGCCGCGGTCTCGTCCGGCTTGTTGTAGTACCCGCGGGTCACGAGCTCCCCGCGAAACTGGAGCTCGCCCTCTTCGTCCGTCCCGCAGGGCGCGCCGCTGTCGGGATGCGCGACGCGCACCTCGATGCCGGGCGGCGCCTTGATGCCGGGAATGATGCGCACGTCGTACGGCTCGTCGAGATCGTGAAGAAGCGAGAGCGCGTTGACCTCGGTCATCCCGTACGGCTGGTACATCTGCGGGACCACGATCCGATCGCGAATCATCTCGAAGAAGCCGTGCTCCCCGCCGCCGGTCGCGGCAAACGCGCCGGTCCGCAGCGACGAGCGATCGAACCGATCGAGATCCGACCGCTCGAGCAGCGGCAAGACCATGGAATCGACGGCGTTCCACACGGTGCAGCGCTCCCGCTCGATCAGCTGCAGTGCTCGCAGCGGATCCCACGCGTCCATGATGACGAGACACGCCCCATGCGACCACATGGTGAGTGGCACGTTGACCCCGCCCCAAGTCCCGGGCGCGGGGAGCGCGTGCAACGCGCGATCCCGCTCCGTGATCCCGAGCCGCTCACCGCAATTCCATCCGTGCGGCACGCAATTTCGGTGCGAGATCATCGCTCCCTTCGGGAACGATGTCGTGCCCGAGGTGTACAGCAACGTGAGGAGGTTGTCGGGGCCGGGGCGTCGCCGGATGCCGGAGGGGTCGCGCGCGTCCTGTCCTCGTCGAGAGGAGCCTTCGGCTCCTCCCGTCTGCGAATGTCCGCGGCCGACCCCTCCGGCATCCGACGACGCCCCGGCCCCGACGACGTCTTCCAGTCGATGGCACCCCGGGTACGGATCGTCGGCGTCCACGATCACGTGCCGAAGCCGCGGGAACTTCACCGCTTCGATCTCGCCGGGAACGGCGTGTGAGAGCTCGGGCAGGACGTCGTGCAGCACTTCGAAGTAGTCGATCGGCCCCAGGTGATCGGTGAGGATGAGCGCGACGGCGTCCGACTGCGCGACGATGTAGGTGAGCTCGTGCGCGCGATAGCGAGGATTGAGCGCGACGAGGACGGCGCCGAGTCGCGCGCACGCCTGCTGGATCACGAACCACGTGGGGCGGTTCGGCAACCAGAGCGCGACTTTGTCGCCGGAGCCGATCCCGAGCGCGGCGAGGCCGCGCGCCATCCGCTCT
>JBGOTH010000476.1:0-3377 GCA_041476345.1 Methylomirabilia bacterium | reverse complement strand
GATGGAGGCCGAGGTAGCGCTCCCACTCGGCGGCGCCGCGCGCGAAGTTCCCTTCCTTCATCAGCATGGTGCCGTAGTCGCGCACGTGGCCCGGCGATTCCGGATCCACGACCATCAGCCGCTGCATGACCGCGCGCGCCTTCGCCCATTCTTTCCGCTCCACGTAGACGCCGCGAAGATTCGCGAGCATGCGGACGAGGATCTGGCTCTTCGGCACCGGCGAGAAGTGTCCGTCCTCGAGCGGCACGGGCTTGCCGAGGACCCGCGCGATCACGGCGCCGGCTTCGGCACGTGACACGGCGGCGCCGGCGTTGAACGGATCGAACAGGATGCCGTCCGCAGACGCCATGAAGTGGCCCGGCAGCCCGACCCCGTGGACGACGAGCCCCACGCGCCGGCCGACTTCGATGGCGAGCACGCAGAGCGTGATGGGGATCCCGAGCCGCCGGTCGAGGACGTCGTTCAGACAGCTGTTCCGCGGATCGTAGTAATCGTCCGCGTTCCCCGCGAAACCCTCATCCTCGAAAAGGAACCGCCGGAGACGATGGACGTCACCCGAGCCGACACGTTCCGCGAGCGCGTCCAGCCGCCCGACCTCGCGCGTCACGTCGAGATCCGGATGCTCGATGCCGGCGATGAGCAACGCCCCGAGGCCGAGATCGATGGCCGCCTCGGGCATCCGGGTCAGCTCACCGAACGCCTGCAGCGAATCCATCAGCAGCCGGGTGCGTGGTGAATGCCGGCCGTCGCCAGCGCTTTGCTCTGCAGCTCTTCCGCCAGGTCCAGCGTGCGGCGCGCCACCGCGCGCGCGGCCACCTGCGCCTCGGGCGTGGTCGCGAGTCGAAGGAGCAGCCGGCGGCCGAGCTCGTGATGATAGCGCTCGTCCGGCTCGATGACGTCGCGGTAGAGCGCCGCCGTCTCCCGGTCCCCCGCCCGCTCGCAGAACTCGATGAACTGGCGGTTCTTCACGACGGCGATCGCCTCGCGCGTGAACTGTCCGGCCGCGACGCGCTCCACCGTCGTCGTCAGGGAGTCGAGATACGAGAAGAGCGGGCCGTAGCCCTTGGCGAGCGGATCGAAGCCGTCGGGATCGAAGCCGATCGCGCGCAGGCGGTCCGCGATCATCCGGTAGTGCTTCGCTTCGTCACCGACCTGACGCGCGAATGCCAGCTTCACGTCCACGTCCTGCGTCGTGACCAGCCACCGGGCCGCGATCTCGGTCGCTTCGACCTCGTTCTTCAGCGCCACCATGAGAAGGTTCGGCACGTTCAGCGCTCCGTCGACCTCCGGCTTCAGCGTGTCGTCCGGCGCCAGCCGTGCGAGCAGCGCGTCGTTCTCCGCGGCCAGGCTGCGGACGAATTCCTCGGCGGTCATGGCGCGATCCCTTCCTTGAGCAGCGTCGCCAGCTCGGCGGTCAGCGTCTCTTTCGTCACCACGCGGTCGCAGCGCGCATGCCAGGGCTGCGTCTGCTTCGCGAGCGCGTGCGTCGTGAACGCCAGCACGGGAGGACGGGGCTCCCCGAGCTCGGCGAACATCGCTTCGTAGTCGAATCCACCCGTCAGGTCGACGAGCACGAATCGCGGGAGCTCGGAGAGCCGCGCCTTGATCTCGTCGGGGGTGCGCGCGAATACGAGTGGGACGCCGACGAGACGCGCCGTCTCGCGAATGCGCGCCACGAAGAACAGGTCCTTCACGATTGCGAGGACAGGGTTAGTCGTTCTGCTCTCGGACGCCGAGGCCATACCGTTGCCACTCCGCGATGAAAGAGAGGCTCGAGAGATCGCGCATGCGGTCGACGTAGACGATGCCCTTGAGATGGTCGGTCTCGTGCTGGATGACGCGCGCGAAGAACTCCTTGGCCACGAGGTCCACCGTGCCGCCGTCGCGGTCCTGGCATTCGAGCCGCACCGTGGTGAAGCGCGGCACGCGCCCGCGCATGTCGGGCACCGAGAGACAACCTTCCCAGCCCTCTTCCATCTCTTCGGTGAGCGGCGTGACGGTCGGGTTGATCACGACGGTGAGCGGGATGCTCGGCGCCTCGGGGTAGCGAGGGTTGCCCAGCACTTCGATGACGCAGATCTGCTTCGGCGTGTGGACCTGGTTGGCCGCGAGCCCGGCGCCGTCGTACTCGCGCATCGTCTCGACGAGATCGTCGATGAACCGCTGGGTCTCCGGCGAGCGGATCTCGGACGTGGTGAGCGGTCTGGCTTCTTCGCGGAGGATCGGATGCCCGAGTCGCGCGACCTTCAGAATCGCCATGCTTGAAAGTCTACCACCTCGATTCTCGCGCGCGCCCCCTACCGTCCCTGCATCGCGCGCCAGATCTTCTCCGGTGCGAGCGGCATGTCGATGTCGCGCACGCCGAACGGCGCCAGCGCGTCGACCACCGCGTTCACCACCGCGGGGGGGACGCCGATGTTCCCCGCCTCGCCGAGACCCTTCACGCCGAGGAGATTGCGCGGCGACGGCGTGTACGTGTGGTGAATCTCCGCGGGCGGCACGTCGTCCGCGCGCGGCACCGCGTAGTCCATCAGCGTGCCGGTGAGGAGATGACCGTCGGCGTCGAACGTGATCGCTTCCATCATGATCTGTCCCCACGCCTGTGCCAGCGAGCCCTCCAGCTGCGCATCCGCCAGGAGCGGATTCACGATCGTCCCCGCGTCGTCCACCCACACGAGGCGCTCGGTCACGATCGAACCGGTCTCGGGCTCGATCCGGATCACCGCCAGCACGGCGCCCGCGCTCCAGACCTCGCCCTCCGCCTTGAAGAAATGCGTCGCCTCCAGGCCCAGCTCGACGCCCGGCGGAGGCGCGCCCGCGCGGTACGCCAGCTCCGCGACCGCGGACCAGCTCGCAAACCGGTCACGCGCGCCGACGACGTGGAATCCGCCCTCGGAGCCGACGACGTCTTCGAACGCCGCTTCGAGAATCGTCGCGGCGATGCGGCGCCCCTTTTCCCGCACCTCACGCGCGGCGATCGCGAGCGCGCTTCCCGCCAGCGCGGTGCTTCGGCTCCCGGACGTCCCGATCGCCTGCGGGGCCCCGAGCGTGTCCCCGTGACGGATCGTGATGCGCTCCGGCTCGGTACCGAGATAGTCGGCGACGATCTGCGCGAACGTCGTCTCATGGCCCTGCCCGTGCGGGCTCGCGCCGGTGATGCAGGTCACGGCCCCGCTCTTCTCGACGCGCACGACACCGCTCTCCCAGCCCAGCGCGGCGGGCTCCACATAGAGCGACACCCCGAGCCCGACGATCTCGCCCCGCCCTCGGCGCTCCCGGATCCGCGCGCGCAGCGCGTGGTAGTCGGTGGCCTTCACCAGCGCGTCGAGCAGCAGCGTGTAGTCGCCGGAGTCGTAGCTCTGGCCGGTCGCGGTGGT
>JBGOTH010000475.1:0-3378 GCA_041476345.1 Methylomirabilia bacterium | reverse complement strand
TTCTCGCTGAAGGTCGTCACGCCGAGCGCGGTGAGCTTCATGTTGTCGTACGCGCGCCCCGGCCTGCAGCCGATGATCTCGGTCGAGAGCTACATCGACTTCCTCCTGAAATTCACGCTCGGCTTCGGCTTGGTGTTCGAAGTGCCGCTCGCCATCACGCTCCTCGCGCGCATGGGGATGGTGACGCCGAAGATGCTCGCGCAGAACCGCAAGTACGCCATCCTCGGCGCGTTCATCGCCGGCGCGATCCTCACGCCGACGCCCGACATGTTCAACCAGACGCTGATGGCCGGCCCCATCATCATCCTGTACGAGGTCGGCATCATCGCCGCCCGCATCTTCGGGCGCGCGCGCAAACCGGCGCCGCCGCCCAACCCGGAGGAGACGCCGGCGTGACGGTCCCGATCGACTTCACCACGCTCGCGCTGCCGCCGGAGGTCATGCAGGGCGTCCGCGACGCCGGCTTCGTGACGGCGACGCCGATCCAGGAGAGCGCGCTGCCGCTCGCGCTGAAGGGCAAGGACGTCGCGGGACAGTCGCAGACGGGGACGGGCAAGACGGCGGCGTTCCTCATCGCGGCCTTCACGCGCCTGCTCCGGACCCCCGTGCCGCCGCCGGCGCCGATCACGTCGCCGCGCGTGCTCATCATCGCCCCCACGCGCGAACTCGTGGTGCAGATCGAGGCCGACGCGAAGCTCCTGGGTCGCCACACGCCCTTCCGCATCCTCGCCGTCTACGGCGGGATCGACTACAACAAGCAACGCGAAGACCTCGCCCTGGCGTGCGACGTCCTCGTGGGAACGCCCGGCCGTCTCATCGACTACCTCAAGCAGCAGGTGTGGACGCCGCGGCGGGTCGAGGTCCTCGTCATCGACGAGGCCGACCGCATGTTCGACATGGGGTTCATCGCCGACCTGCGCTTCATCCTGCGCAAGCTGCCGCCGCCCGAGAAGCGCCAGTCGTTCCTCTTCTCCGCGACCCTGTCGTTCCGCGTGCTGGAGCTGACGTGGGAGTTCATGAACAACCCCGTGCAGATCACCATCATGCCGCAGCAGAAGACGGTGGAGCGGCTCGAGCAAACGCTCTATCACGTCGGGCGCGAGGAGAAGTTCTCGCTGCTCCTCGGACTCCTGCGCCGCGAAGGCGGCGACCGCATCCTCATCTTCTCCAACACCCGCGAAGACGCGCGCCGCCTCGAAGACCGCCTGACCCGCAACGGCTGGGACGCGCGCGCGCTCACCGGCGACGTCGACCAGAAGAAGCGCCTCCGGATCCTCAACGACTTCAAGGAAGGCACCCTGCCGGTGCTCGTGGCCACCGACGTCGCCTCGCGCGGCCTGCACATCGAGGCGGTCAGCCACGTCGTCAACTGGGACCTGCCGCAGGACGCGGAGGACTACGTCCATCGCATCGGCCGCACGGCGCGCGCCGGCGCGGGCGGCAAGGCGATCGCGCTCGTCGACGAGGCGAGCGCCCTCAATCTCGAGATGATCGAGAAATACATCGCGCAAAAGATCCCGGTGGAGTGGGCGCCCGACGATCTCTACATGCCGGAGATCCGGCCCTCCGCCGAAGAGCGGCGCAAGTATGCAGAGGAGCGCCGCGCGAGGCTCGACGCGCGTCGCAGTAGTCCCGATCGGGGCAGGGGCGGGCGCGGCGGCCCTCCCCAGCGCGGTCCGGCACCCGGAGGTTCTCGCCCGCCCCGGCGCCGCCTTCCGTAGAAGGGGAGTCGTCATGAACCTGCCGACCTCTGTGGTGGGCAGCCACGGGCTGCCAGGCTGGGTGTGGCTCGCGCGCGAGGCGATGGAGCAGGGGCGGCTCGGCGCGAACGACGTGCGCGAGCTGATGGAGGACGCGACCCAGGCCGCGCTCCTCGATCAGGAGCGTGCGGGCATCGACGTCGTCACCACGGGCGAGATGGGGCGCGTGCGCTTCATCATCGGTTTCTATGACCGCATCTCCGGCATCCGGACCTTGCCGGCACCACGGCAGCTCGGTCCTCCGCTCTGGGACACGAACACGCCGTTCGAGGTGACCGGGAAAATTGCGGCGCCGAACGGGCTCGGCATCGTGGACGAGTTCACGCTCGCGCGGACGCTCACGCGGAAGCCGATCAAGGCGACGGTGCCCGGGCCGTACACCCTACTCGTGCCGCTGAAGCTCGGCGGCGGCTATCGCGACAAGGACACGCTGCTCGCGGACCTGGTGGAGATCGTCAACGCCGAGTGCAAGGCGCTGGTGGCCGCGGGCGCCAACTTCATCCAGATCGACGAGCCCCACCACGGAATGTACGCGGGCGCAGTGCACGACGTGACGCGCGGGATCAATCGCGCGGTGGACGGTGTCGCCGCGAAGATCGCCGTCCACGTCTGCTTCGGCAATCTCTACGGCCGGCCGTTCAGCGCCGTGCGCGACTACCGCAACGTCTTCCCGACGCTCGGCGATCTCAAGGCGTCACAGATCGTGCTCGAGTTCGCCAACCGCGGGATGGAGGACGTCGCGCGCTGGAAGGACTTCCCGAAGGACAAGGAGCTCGGCGCCGGCGTGATCGACGTGAAGGCGTTCAAGTCCGAGACGGCGGCCGACGTTGCCGCACGCATCCGCGGCTTCCTGCAGCACATCGCGCCGGACAAGCTATGGCTCAACCCCGACTGTGGCTTCTGGGAGACGCCGCGCTGGGTCGTGAAGCAGAAGCTCGCCGCGCTCGTCGCCGGCGCTGCGATCGTGCGTCGCGAGCTCTAACCTCGGCGTGCCAATCGCGCGGGATGGGCGGGGGGCCGGCGGTGGCCCGCGCCCCGCTCTGACCCCCGAGCCGTTGTGTCGTAATCACCCGCCTACTATTTCCATCCAATCTTTCTGCCGCCAACCACGTTAGGTCGGGGACGGGTCACCCGGGGGCGCAGGCCACCGCCGGCCCCCCGCCCATCCCGCGCGGCGTCGCTCCGGAATGTCAGACCCGCGCGCACGATCGCCGCGCGAGCGAGAGCGGCACGAGATTCGTCGCGAGATCGTCGGCGTCGTGTTCGACCCAGCGACGGACGAACGCGGCGCTGTTGCGAGCGCAGCGAGGCTCGGAACGCCGAGTTTTACGACGGGCGCGCGGCGGATGGTGACGGAGGGTCGGGGTCGAGGGCGCCCGCTCGGCCCGGTTGACCCGTCCCCGACCAAACACTGTTGGTGGCGAATAGAGAGTGATGGAAATAGTAGGCGGCTGGTTACGGCGCGACGGCTCGGGGGTCAGAGGGTCGAGCGGGCGCCCTCGACCCCGACCCTCCGTCACCATCCGCCGCGCGCCCAGCGGCTACGACACGACGATGTCGGAGGACTTGATGCGCCCGACCCCCGCGGCTGTCATGTCCGTCCACGCCTTGCCGAGCG
>JBGOTH010000474.1:0-3387 GCA_041476345.1 Methylomirabilia bacterium | reverse complement strand
GACGGACGACGACACGGTGCTCCAGCGTGCGATCGCGCTCTATCGCGAGCGCTTCGGCGACATCGGCCTGTTCGAGAACACCGTGTACCCGGGCATCCCCGAGGCCGTCGCCGCCGTACGCGCCGCCGGGTTCGTTACGTACGTCACGACCTCGAAGCCGCACGTCTATGCGACGCGGATCGTGGCGTACTTCGGCCTCACGCAGTTGTTCGAGCGCGTGTACGGCGCGGAGCTCGACGGCACGCGCGTCGACAAGGGCGATCTCATCGGGCACGCGCTCCGGGGACAACGGCCTCTTCGGCCGCTGGGCCGAGCCGCGCGAGATCGCCTACCCGATCCTGTTCCTGTCGTGCGCCGAGTCGTCGTTCGTCACCGGCGTGTCGCTGTTGGTGGACGCCGGCAAGTCGATCACGTAGCGATCAGTCGAACAGCGCGGCAACGAGCGACGGGATGGCGTGCGGCGCATGGGCGAGCGCTTCGGGGCTCTGCGCGCGCAGCTCCGCTTCGCTTCCGTAGCCGTACGTGACGCCGATCGTGCGCACGCGACAGCGGTGCGCGCCGATCAGGTCGTGCTCACGGTCGCCGATCATGACGACGTGGGCGGGGTCGAGCTGCTCTTCGGCGAGCGCATGCCCGATGAGATCACCCTTGTCGACGCGTGTGCCGTCGAGCTCCGCGCCGTACACCCTCTCGAAGAGGGGTGCGAGTCCGAAGTGCGCGACGATCCGCGTGGCGTACACGTGGGGCTTCGACGTGGTGACGTACGTGGCGAACCCAGCGGCGCGCACGGCGGCCACGGCCTCGGGGATGCCCGGGTACAGCGCGTTCTCGAAGAGACCGATCGTGCCGAAACGTTCGCGGTAGAGCGCGATGGCGCGACCGAGGAGCGTGTTGTCGTCCGTGTCGAGCAGGCGCGCGAAGCTGCCACGGAGCGGCGGGCCGATGCACCAGCGAAGATCCTCGAGATCCGGCGGCGTACGGCCCAGCCCGGTCAGCGCGTGCGCGATGCACTGCGTGATCCCGGGCTTGGGATCGGTCAGTGTCCCGTCGAGATCGAAGAAGACCGCGCTACGCAGCATCCGCGGCCGCTCGTGTCGCGGCGACGACGAGTTCCTCGAATGGACGCGCGTCGTACAACGTGCCGTATTCATGGCGAATCGTCCGTGCAGCGCGCCGGACGACCTCGTGGATGACGCGAAGCCGCGCGAGAGGCGGCTGTGCTCTCCGCACCAGAGCATTGCTGAGTTGTACGAGTAGCTGATCCGCATCTCCGTGATGGATGTAGGGATCAGTCCCGTTGAGATCGCTTAGGGAACGCTGTAGGCGGTGCTGTTCCTCCTCAAAGACGAACCACTGATGTTTCCTACGTCGCCCACGTTCGACCGCGAGCCCCAGCTCGAAGGGCATGTTGAACCGCGGCACACGAGGCGTAGGTCCGGAGGTCTGCACTCTGGAAAGATCGTGAAACGAATACTGGCAATGTTCGATGAGTTGAGCGATGCGGTCGAGTCGGCGCTGCGGCCCAGGCAGTTCAAGGGTCGCGTGTGGTACGAGGCCAAATCCGCTAAGTCCCGCGACAAACGCCACGTACAGCAGCTGGTAGCGGTCGTCGTACGGGATGTTCAGGAAGGCGTGGGCCGCGCGAGACATCTGCGTATCCGCGCCGAAATACTATGTCTTGAGACGCCGTCGAACCGTCAATTTTCTGGCGAAAGCCTTCGACCGGCTCGAGCGTTCGTCGATCAAGAGTCGATCGACCAGCATGACGATCTTTTTGGCTCGCTGCTTCGAGAGGCCGAATTCCTTCACCACGCTGTCGACCGAGGGATACGGAGTCTTGATTCGTGCCCGCATCTGCGCCATGAACTTAGACTACCTGTACGTGGTCTCAGTCGTCAACAAACGATCACTAGCGGATCCCCGCGCGCATGAAGCCCTGCACGAACTGGCGCTGGAACAGCAGGAACCCGATCAGGAGCGGACCGGACGTCAGGAGCGTCGCCGCCGTGATCACCGACCAGCCCACGCCCTGATCCGTCGACGAGAAGACCTGCAACCCGACCGTCAGTGGCCGCGACGTCACCGAGTTCGTCACGATCAGCGGCCAGAGGAAGTTGTTCCAGTGGTAGCTGATCGACACGAGCGCGTAGGCGACGTAGACCGGCTTCGCGAGAGGCACGTACACCTTCCACAGCGTCTCGAGCGGGCCCGCGCCCTCGACACGCGCCGCGTCGTCCAATTCCTTCGGCACCGCCTTGAACGTCTGACGCAGGAGGAAGATGCCGAAGGCGGACGCCATGTAGGGAAGACCGATGGCGAGCACGGTGTCGACGATGCCGAGCGCCGCCATCGTGCGGCCAGAAGACGGGTCCGCCATCATGGCCTGGTAGTTGTCGAGGCCGACCCACACGCCCGGGCGATTCTTCTTCGGCGTCGAGAAGAAGCTCGTCCACAGCGTCGCGATCGTCGGGTAGTGCGTGAACGTCCCGAGGAGGACGGCGGCGGGAAGCACCAGAAGCCAGCCGATGACGTTGGTCCGTCTCATTCAAGTAGACTCAGGACGTGACCTCGCGATCCGTCCTGATCCTGCCCGGCTACGACAACTCCGGTCCCGGGCATTGGCAGAGCCTGTGGGAGCGCGCGCATCCGGAGTACGTCCGCGTGCAGCAGAAGAGCTGGACGGCGCCCGTGTGCGACGACTGGGTGGCGGCGCTGGATGCGGCAATTATCGCCGCGCCGTCGCCCGTCGTGCTCGTCGCGCATAGCCTCGGCTCCCTCGCCGTCGCGCATCACGCTTTCCGTCACCCTCGTCCGATCCACGGCGCGCTGCTCGTCTCGCTGCCGAACGTGGACGATCCCGCGTTCCCGCCTATCGTCGAAGGCTTCTCGCCGATCCCGCGAAAGGCGCTGCCGTTTCGCAGCACCGTCGTGTCGGGCAGCGACGACTGGTACATGGCGGCCGACGACGCGCGCGAGCTCGCGCGCGCGTGGGGCAGCCGCTTCGTCGTCGTCGAGAACGGCGGCCATCTCAACCCGGACGCCGGCTTCGGCCCGTGGCCCGAAGGCGAGCGCCTGCTCGCCGAGCTGCTCGCCTAGCTATTTCTTGTAGGCACGCAGAATGCGCATGGCCTCCGCCTGCGCGTCCTTCATCGCGACGGCCGGCGTCTTCGTGCCCGTCAGCGCCGCCTGCAGCCCGTCGTTCAGCGCTTTCGTCACACGCTGGTTGTCGTGCGTGCTCAGCTCGGGCACCGCGTACGGGAGTTGATCGCGCGCGACGGCGGCGGCGGGGAAGCCGTCCACGTACTTTTTCATGACGGGCGTCTGCCACGCGTCTCCGCGCACCGCGACGTAGCCGGTGTCGATGCCCCACTGCGCGGCGCGCTCCGG
>JBGOTH010000473.1:0-3403 GCA_041476345.1 Methylomirabilia bacterium | reverse complement strand
CAACACGGCGATCAGCGCGGTCATGGAGCTGGTCAACGCGCTGCACGCGTTCGAGACGGCGTCGCTCGACGCGGTGCCGGCGCCCGAGCGGGCGGCGCTGTTGCGGGAAGGGGTCGAGACCGTGCTGCTGTTGCTGGCTCCATTCTCACCGCACGTGACCGAAGAGCTGTGGTCGCAGCTCGGCCACGACGTGAGCGTGTTCAAGCAGCGCTGGCCCGACGCCGATCCCGTGGCGCTGCGGCGCACGGAGGTCACGGTGGTGGTGCAGGTGGACGGCAGAGTTCGCGGGCGTCTCGTGGTCGACGTCGATGCGCCGGAGCCGCGGGTGCGCGAGCTCGCACTCGCCGACGACAAGGTGCGGTCGTGGGTCAGTGGCCGCGCGGTGGAGCGAGTGGTGGTGATTCCGAACCGCCTGGTCAATATCGTGACGCGCGGATGAGGTTCCATAGGCGAGCCGTGTCACTGGTGTGGCTCGTCGCGCTCGGCGTGGGCGGCTGCGGATACTCGCTGCACGGACACCTTCCCGAGGACATCAAGAGCGTCGCGGTGCCCATGCTCGCCAACCGCACGAGCAAGCCCTTCGTCGAGACCGAGATGACGCGCGCGCTCGCGGATGCGTTCGCGACGGACGGGCGACTGAAGGTGGTCGGGCGCGACGCCGCGGACGCCGTGCTCGAGGGCGAAGTGACGGGCTACGAGCTGTTGTCGATCGCCTTCGATGCCGTCGCCAACGTGCGGCTCTATCGGCTCGTCGTGACCATGAACGTGCGCTTCCGTGAGGTACGGCACGACACCATGCTGTTCCAGCAGCTGGGACTCAGCGAGAAGGCGGACTTTCGCGTCGCGGGCGCGGTGAGTGGCACGATCTCGAGTGAGGAGATCGGATTGCTGGCGGCGACGCGGGATATCGCGCGCGCGATCGTCGCACGCGCGATCGAGCGGTTCTGACGATTGACGGTCATGGATCGTCAAGGACCCTGACCATCGACGTCACCGCGTTCCTTCGCCAGGTGCAGGCAGGGCAGGTGCCGCCGCTGACCCTCCTCCACGGCCCCGATCTCCAGGCACTCGACGACGCGCTCGCCGCCGTCACGCGGGCGCTGTTCACGGACGAGTCACTCGCGACGCTCGGCCGCGAAGTCCTCGACGCGCGCGAGACCCCCGCCGACGCGATCGCGCGCGCAGCGCTCACGCTCCCGCTCGGCGCTCCCACACGACTCGTCGCGGTCCGTCATTGCCAGGCGCTGCCGGCCAAGGGCGCCGAGCCGTTGCGGGACTACATCACGCGTCCGGCGCCGACGACGTGTCTTCTCCTGCTCGCCGACGAGTCGCTCATCGGCGAGCGCGACCGCAAGCCGCACTGGCTGCTCGACGCGATCCCCGCGTCGGCGGTGATCGAGCTGCCGCTCCGTAAGGGCCGCGCCCTGCAGGACTGGCTGCGCCAACGGGCGGCGGCCGAAGGCTACACGGTGACGGAAGATGCCGCGCGGCTGCTCGTGCAGTGGACGGGCGACGATGCCGTCGCCGTCCTTGCGGAGATGCGCAAGGCCGCCCTCGCGGGCGGTCCCGACAACGTTGCGGTGGGCGCGCAGGAGGTGACCGCGGTCGTGGGCGAGCATCGCGTGAGCGGGGTCTTCGACCTGACGCGCGCCGTGGAGCAGCGCGACCTCGCGCTCGCTCTCGTGACCCTCGATCGCCTGCTCGCCACCGAAGAGCCGATGCTCATCCTGAGCCTGCTGACGCGGGGCTTGCGACAGGCATGGACGGTCCGCGAGTGGACGCGGCGCGGCGTTGCGCCGGATCAGATCGCCCGCAACCTGCGCGTGCCACCGCGGGTGGCCGAGGCGATCGCGGCGCGCACCCGCGGGGCCGCTGGAGAGCGGCTCCCGCGCCACCTCGAGCGATGCTGGGAGGTGGAGAGCCGCCTGAAGTCCGGCGGAGAACCGTGCGCGGAGATGACCGCGCTCGTGGCGGAGTTGTGCGCGGGCGCCTGACGGCGGCCACCGTCGCGTTCTTCGCGCTGACACTTCTCTGCACCATCGCGTCGGGCGCTGATGCCGATCGGCGGCTGCGCGCGGGCGCCGCGCGCGTCCGGCTCCACGTTCCGGACGGGACGCCGCTCGCAGGCTACGGCAGCGTTCACCGGCGGCCGATCGTCCCCGACGTGCTCGGCCTGTATCCGCACGCCTTCTGGTTCACGCCCAACGCAGGGACGCTCGACGAGCTCGCGGTACGGGCCCTCGTCGTGTCTCTCGGCGACACGCGCGTGACGTGGATCGCCGCGGATCTCATCGCAGTCGACCAGGGCTTCACGCGACGCCTGGAGGAGCGGCTCCTGGCGATCGGCATCCACCCGGGCACGCTGATCGTCTCCGCCTCACACACCCATTCGGGACCGGGTGGCTTCCTGGCCCCCACGCTGTTCGCCGTCGCGGCCGTCGATCGAGAGAGCATGGAGGTGCGGGAGGCGGTCCTCGACGCGATGGTCCAAGCCACGCGCCGTGCCGGCGTGAGCGCGCGCGATGCGCGCGTCGCCGTGGCGACCGTCGAGGCGCCGCCGTTGACGAAGAGCCGGCTCGCCGCGAGTCTCGACCGCGAGATCGTCGTCCTCAGGGTCACGACGACTTCTGGAGAGCCCGTCGCCGTCGTGTGGAACTATGCGATCCACGGCACGATGCTCGGTCCGCGGAACCTGCGCTTTTCCGGCGACGTCATGGGAGTCGCGTCCCGCGTGCTCGAGGCGGAGCTAGGCGTGCCGGCGCTCTACGTAAACGGTGCGGTCGGCGACGTGAGTCCACAACACCACGGGGAAGGGGCGATGGTCGCCGACGGGCGCGCGCTGGCGAATGCCGTGCGTGCGGCGTGGAAGGCGGCCGAGCCGATCGAATCGACTTCGCTTGCCGTCCGCACCGCGCGCATTCGGCTGCCGGCGCCCGCGCTCTCTCTCCGGCACTGCGCGGCAGGCTTCCTTCCCGAGTGGGCGCGGGTGCCGCTCGGACACTTCCTTCCTGCCGACACCGAGGTCGTCGCAGTCTCGCTCGGGCGCGTGGCCTGGGTCACGATGCCCGGAGAATCCGTCACCGCGCTCGGGCGGGAGATCAAGGCCGCCGCCCGCAACCGCGTTCCGCACGTCTTCGTTGCCGGTGTCTCCAACGACTATCTTGGATACTTCGTACGGCCGGACGACTACGAGCGAAAAGGCTACGTGACGTGCGCCGCGGTATACGGCAGGCGCCTCGGGCCGTGCCTGGCGGCCACGGCGACGGATCTCTTGCGGCGGCTGTCCGGCGAGTCCCCCGCGGTGGCGAGCGCCGGCGCCATTCTCGCCTGCGACTTCACGACGATGGCGCGGTGACCCAGGGGTGTTACTTCGCGGCGACGAGACGACGGGCGAGCGCGGACT
>JBGOTH010000472.1:0-3418 GCA_041476345.1 Methylomirabilia bacterium | reverse complement strand
GGCCCCTACCGATTCGTCTCGTTCACACCGGGCGTGGAGCTCGTGCTGGAGGCCGTCGACCAGTACTGGCGGAAATCCCCGCAGGTGAAACGGCTGGTGTTCAGAACGATTCCGGACCCGTCCACGCGGTTCGCCGCGCTCAAGCGCGGTGAGATCGACGTCAGCTACTGGATGACGGCGTCGCTCGGCGAAGAGCTCCGGCGAACGCCGGGCCTCACGCTCAAGCCCGCGCTCGCGAACAATTCCTACTGGGTCTACTTCGTCGACCAGTGGGACCCGAAGTCCCCGTGGCACGACCGCCGGGTGCGGCTTGCGGCGAACTACGCGATCGACCGGCAGGCGATCAACCAGGCCGAGACGCTCGGATTTTCTCGAATGACCTACAGCATGATCCCTTCGCACTTCGAGTTCTTCTGGCAACCGCCCGCCATCCCCTACGATCCGGCCCGAGCGAAGCAGCTCCTCGCGGAAGCGGGATACCCCAACGGATTCGACGCGGGGGACTTCACCTGCGACGCCGTGCACGCGGGCATCGCCGAACCCGTGGCCAATGATCTTCGGGCGGCCGGCATTCGCGTGAAGCTCCGGCCGCTCGAAAGGGCGGCGTACAACAAGGGACAGGTCGAGAAGAAATTCAAGAACCTCGTGCTGAGTGCGAGCGCCGCGTTCGGCAACGCGCCGACCAGGCTCGAGGCATTCGTGGCCGCGGGCGGCGCCTACGTGTACGGCAGCTACCCTGACATCGACGGGCTCTTCCGGGAACAGGGCGCCGAGCTCGACCGCAAGCGTCGCGAGGCGACGCTCCATCGCATCCAGCAGCTCGTCCACGAGAAGGCGATGTTCGCGCCGATCTGGCAGCTCGCGGCGATGGGTGGCTTCGGGCCGCGGGTGGAGGAGTCAGGGCTCGGGCTCATCACCGGCTTTCCGTTCTCCGGCCCGTACGAGGACCTGAAGCTCAGGGCGAAGTGATGGAGATCGGCGCTCGCCGCGGCCGTTCACCGCACCGTGGGACAGCGAGGCGCAGACGATGAGCATGCTCGACGGCACTTTGAAGCGTGTGAACACCGACGAGCTCTCATGGAGGCCGTCCGCGTTCGCAGCGGGTGTGTTCGTGAAGGACATCGCGACCACGGACGGTTGGGAAATGCAGGTCGTGCGATTTGAACCCGGAGCGCGGTTCCCGATTCACACCCACGAGCGCCCTGAGTTCATTTTTATCCTCGAGGGTGAGCTTGTCCAGGCGGGCCGACGATTGGGACCGGGATGGGCGAGTGTCGCCAGCGCAGGGAGCGTCGACGAAGACGTGCACTCGGAAACAGGGTGCATTTTCGTGCTCGTGGATCGTGCGTGAGTCTCTCGCGCCGCCCAACCCAGCGTTCGACGGGCAATCCTGTTGTTAGGCAGGGGCTGAGCTCTCAGGGGAAATGAGGCGGGCGGATGTGACGTACGCGAAGGTGTTCTTCGATCTCCCGCTTCAGTTCGCTCACAAGGTCACGGTCCTCTCCGGACCAACCTCTATGTCCGCTTTGGCCTGGGTCGTGATTTCGATCCCGCTCACCCGATCTGGCGGGAGTACACGGCCGGCCTGCACGACACGAACGACAGCCGCGAATGGACATATCGCTTCTACTTGACCCGACCCGAGGTCGCCCCGCCGAACATCGTCGCGAGCTTCGGCTGCTTTGCGTATGCGCGGTTGAGTGGTGACTGTATCCGCCTCCACTTCCGGAATGCCGAAACGGATGGGCACACCCCCCTGGGGATCGAACGTCGCGGTCAGCGAGTGGCGGAGTTGGCCGCCCTCTTCGAGCATGTGAAGCAGACGCTGCGCCCGCCTCTCGAGGTGATCGGGGCGTCGTGGCTCTACAATCTCGATGCGTACCGTCGCCTGTTTCCGGTCTCGTACGTGGCGACGGCGCACGTGCTCGAGCATCGATTTCGGCATATGCCCCTCTGGGGGCAATTTCTGGACCGGCACGGGGAGATCAAAGAACGTATGACGCGTGAGTTCCTGGAGCGTCTCGATCGCCAGTCGAGCTTGGACAGCCTGGACCAGTGCTTCCCTTTTCAAGTGCTCGCAGTCGAGGCTTCGGTGCTGGAGTTCTATGACTTCTACGGGATCTGACCGACCGGACCACGCTGATATTCGGGACTTGCTGTTTGCCGATGCGCCGTTGAGGACCTCGAGGCCTCACGATAGTTGGAGCCACCGCGAGCCCCTGGCAAGCTTCGAGCGCGCGCGGAGCTGCCTCGGGAGCGGCAACGTCAGCGGTGCCGTCGAAGCGCTCGAGCACATCACGCAGAACCGTGCTGCTGAGTCGCGGCAGATTCTACGAGCCTGGCACAGCCTCAGAGATCTCGGCGTTCACCCACCCGCTCGCGATGCCAAGCGGGTCTATGGCGTCGTGCTGGAGGTCAGTCTGAGCGACGGCCTCGATGTCCTCGCGGCCTACGCCGACCACTCCGCGCGATACATCAATCACGGCGGCAACGTGATCGTCTGGGACACACGAGAGTCCGCCATGGATCGCCATATCGACGATCTGCTGGGAGCGTGTCAACGCATCGTCGACGTCATCGGACCATGGAAAGGCGAACGCCCGGGGCCACCGCCGGAGCACGGCGTCAGGATCAATATGCTGACGCCGGCGGGGCTGCATTTCGGCGAAGGACCGTTCGATACTCTCAGCGCCGACGCGATGGGCGGACCGGCCATCACGGCTGGAGCGCAGCTCATGCAAGCCCTCATTGAGCGTGTCAGCCCGAGGAAGGTCTAGCATGGAAACACCACGGTCGCCCTGGCCGCTCGCCGCACCGCGCCTCCTCGAGGCCCTGGCCGTCAACGCCGTCCCCCTCTACGGGGTCATGCGCGACGAGTGGTCGCTCGCGACGCTGCTCGTTCTCTACTGGGTCGAGAATCTGCTCAACACCGTGTTCGTGAGCGGGCGAATCCTGCTACACCGCGTCGAGACCCGCAAGCGGGGCCACTGGGCGGCACAGCGCGGCGTGACGATCACGTCGGAGATGGGCGGTAAAAAGACGACCTGGGCCGCGGGAGCGCCGACGACACTCCTGGTGAGTTTCGTCTCCACCAACCTTCCCTTCACGCTCGTCCACGGGATCTTCGTCATCGGCTTCGTCTACGGCATCCTCGAGGTCGGGCCGGCCTGGCCGAGCTTACGTCGCGGCGTGCTGGGGATCCTGGCGGTCCAGACGATCGGCTTCACGCTCGACGCCGTCACGATCCGCACGCGCTCGTTCGCCTGGATCCGCGAGCGCGCGGACGCGGCGCTGGGGCGGATGCTGATCGTCCACCTGGGCCTCATCAGCGGCGTGTTCCTGTTCATCTGGACGGAGCGCCCGCCCTCGTTCTTCGTCGTCTTCGTGTTCCTGAAGGTCCTCTTTGATCTCGCGACGG
>JBGOTH010000471.1:0-3422 GCA_041476345.1 Methylomirabilia bacterium | reverse complement strand
TTCTCGAAGTAGTCGATGCCCTTACCGCGCATGAACGCATCCTGGATCCCACGGAAGTCGATCCACAGGTGCGAGTATTGATGGATGAAGAGTGAGCCGCCATATAGGAACTCGTGCCCATAGATCTCCCTCCACTCGTAGGTGGAGGCCCACGCTGAATAGCTTTCCTGTGGCAGCGGGTACGTCGGCGAACCAAGGCCCAGCACGTACACGAGCAGGGCCTCGTCGTAGCCTTCCCAGCGGTACTTCAAAAAGCCGCTTTCGGGCTTCCACCCGTGCGTGATCGTCGCTCCACCGTTTCGCGCCCACTGCCAATCGGCACGGCGGTAGAGCGCATCGGCCAGCGCGCGGATCTCCCGCTCGTCCTCAGAATCCTGATCGAAATAGATTGCGGCGGTGAGCATTCCAGCGAGCAGGAACGCAGTGTCGATCGTGGAAAGCTCACACTTCCCGGCACGCCGTCCAGTCTTCATGTCGAGAAAGTGGTAGTAGAACCCTTGGTAGCCCGTTGCGTGCGGTGCCGTCCCCTGCGGGCTGGTCCAGAAGAACCGTAACACCGCCAGCGTTCGCTCTGCTGCTTCGGCGCGCGTCATCCATGAGCGCTCGACGCCAACCGGATATACGGCCAGTGCAAACCCAACGGCGGCGATACTCGCGGGGGCGTCCGGTTGCGTCTTGTCTACGATCAGGCCGTTCGCAGGGTTGGTCTCGTGCAGGAAATATCCGAAGGCGTCCCGTTGGAGCGCGTCCAGCATCTCTTCGCTGCTGGCTGGTTGATTCGGGTGGTTCGCCAGGTGACTCGTCATGCCCGTCAGTGGTGCTTGTAGAAGCCAGCGTTCACGATGTCGTTCCACCCGGTCGTGTTGTGGCACTCGAAGCACTGGTCCACACGCGCGTGCGGCTTGCCGGCGATCTTCTGCGACATCATCGAAAAGTGCCCCATGAGATGGCTCGGAGGGGGCTGATGGCACTGCACGCACGCCTTGGACCGGGATGACGGGTGTTGATACCCGGGCACGGTCCACGACTCGAGCCGGTGGCACTGCGCGCAGTCACTGCCGAATCGCTTGAAATGCGGATCCCGGCGATCGTGGCACCCGGCACAATTGAGGACCTCGCGCGCGCCGCTCGCGTCGAGCCGCTCGGGGCTTCGAATGCGCAGCCACGTCTCCAGCGACTTGAGCGTGACCGCGCTGTCGGCATCCCTTCGAGCCGCGCGCGCCAGGGTCCGCGCCCCGATCTTGGCGAGCTCCACGTGGTCCATCACGAGAGGCCGGATGCTCGTCCGCTGGTGTTCGACGTGGCATACCGCGCACTCTTCGACGCTCGCGTGAAACGCGGTCGGTTGACGACCGAGCACGCGTTCGGCGTTCGCATGGCACGCCGTGCAACTCGCGACCGTCACGCCGACGGACGCCTCGTGGCACGATGCGCATCGGTCGCCGAGGTACGCGTGCCGTGGTGACAGCGGACCCGGGCTGATGAACTGTTGAACCGCCGATGACGCCCACCTGAAGTGCACCATGGCAAGCGACGCCGCCGTGGCAACGGCCACGATCAGCGCGAGCCACAGCGCGAGCTTCTTCACCGCAGCCACCGCAGCCCGAAGTAGATCCCGGCCCCGATGTGCAGCGCGAGCAGCCCATAGAGCATCACGGAGAGCACGATGTGCAGCACAAGCCATCGGCGGCACCAGCGCTTGAACAGCTCGTGCGTGCGGATCGCGTACTCCAGGTCCGCCACCGCTTCGGCCGTGCGGGTGACCTGCCCGGCGGGGCCGCCAGACTCGAGCTCGAACCCCAACGACGCGAGGCCGGCCGCCAAGACGGGCGCCTTCGGAAGGCCTCGCATTTCAGCCGGGGAGTTCTCGAGCACCCCCCACGCACTATCGAGATCGCCCCTGGCGGTTTGCAGCATGACCAACTTGTCGGAGATTTCATGGCTGACGTAGCCGAGCAGATAGCGCCCCACGAAGCCGGTGACGACGACGAGTAGCATCGATGCCGTGAGGGTGATGCCCAGCACGCTGTCGAACTTGTGACCGGTGTGGACGAGCGCGAGCAGAGGGCCGACGATGCCCGTGTAGACATGCACGGCCAACAACGACGACATCGACGCGTGCGGGGCGATTCGAGCGTGGAGAAAGGGAATACGCTTGACGATCGGGTACGCGAGCGGGACCAGCATGAGCGCGGCCCCCGCGATCCCGAACGCCGTCCCGACTCCGCTACCGGGAAAGCGCGGCGAGCGATGAACGAGAAAGCCGAGCCAGGCCAGCAGCAACACGGTGAAGACCCCGGCGACGACGAGACGTTCACGCTCCTTCATGGCTACGCCTCGACCGCAATGTCGCCCTTCGGCTTTGCCTGGCAGGCGAGAATGATGCCGTTCGCCTTGTCGGCAGGCTCGAGCGCGTCTTCGACCGCCATCGCGACCTCACCGGACGTCATCTTCACCTTGCACACGCCGCAGGTGCCGACGCGGCAGGAGTATTCGATCCCGATGCCGAGCTCCTCGGAGAGCTCGAGAACCGTCTGATCGACATGGATCTTGGCCGACTTGTTGTTCTTCGCGAACGTGACCAGCGGGCCGGTCGCCGGGGCCGTCGGTTTCAAGGACGTTTCGGCGACGGCCGGGCTGGGCTTGGTTGCGCCGAATAGTTCGGTCTTCACGTGGTCCGGAGGGACTCCGAGCTCGGTGAGGATGGCCTTGATCGAGTCCATCATCGGTGGCGGCCCACACAGGTGAATCCTCCGCGACGCCAGATCGGGAACCGTGTGCGTGAGCGACTCCTTGCTGATGCGTCCGCGGCGGCCCCGCCAGTCCGTGCCTTCTGCGCTGGAGATCGTGACCGCGACGTGCAACTTCGGATTCAGGCGCTGAAGCGCGGCGACTTCGTTCGCAAAAATGAAGTCGGCCGGCGTGCGGCACGAGTAAATAAAAAAGATGTCCCCGGCCCATGACCGCTCCGTGAGATAGCGCGTGATGCTCATCATGGGCGTGACCCCCACGCCGCCGGCGATGAGCACGATGCTGTCCGCTTCTGTTCCGGTGAACGTGAACCGTCCGACCGGGCCTCCTGCTTCGATGTGGTCGCCAACCTTGAGCAGATCATTGATGTGACGGGAGACCGCGCCCCGTGGCTCGCGCCGCACGGTCAGGTCGACGTGTTCGCGCTGCGTCGGGGAAGACGAGATGGAGTAGGAGCGGTTCATTCTCGCGCCGCCAATCCAGAACGCGACGTTGAGGAACTGACCGGGCACGAAGGTGAAAGGGAGGACGCGGTCGTTGGACAAAGGCACGAGGCGAAACGTCTTCACGCTCGGCGTTTCCGTGACGATGCTCCCCACGCGGAGGTGCCCTCGCCAATTCGCGGCCACGGCCACCGGCGCGGCCAGCGACATCAGTGCGCCACGCGCCTA
>JBGOTH010000470.1:0-3425 GCA_041476345.1 Methylomirabilia bacterium | reverse complement strand
TAGCCCGCGCGCTCGATGGCCCCCATGAGGAGGTCGAGCGCTTCCATGTTCGAGCGGATGTCGGGCGCGAATCCCCCCTCGTCACCCACGCCCGTCGCGAGCCGCTTCTCCTTCAACGTGTCCTTGAGCGCGTGGAAGATCTCGACACCCATCCGGAGCGCGCTCGAGAACGTGTCCGCGCCCGCGGGTACCAGCATGAACTCCTGAAAGTCGAGGCCGTTGTCGGCGTGGGCGCCGCCGTTGATCACGTTGATCATCGGCACGGGCATGAGCCGCGCCCCGACCCCGCCCAGGTACGCGTAGAGGGGCAGGCCCACGTCGTCGGCGCCCGCGCGTGCCACGGCGAGCGAGACGGCGAGCAGCGCGTTCGCGCCGAGACCGGATTTGTTCGGCGTGCCGTCGAGCTCGAGGAGCGCCTGGTCGACGGCCGCCTGCTCCGTCGCCTCCATGCCCTCGATCTCGGGCGCGATCGTCTCTTCGACGTTGCGCACCGCCTGCTGGACACCCTTCCCGCGGTAGCGCTGATTGTCGCCGTCGCGCAGCTCCATCGCCTCGCGCTTGCCGGTCGAGGCGCCGGAGGGCACGGCGGCCCGCCCGCCCCCGCCGGACTCGAGCTGGACTTCGACCTCGATCGTGGGATTGCCGCGTGAATCGAGGATCTCGCGCGCGAAGACTTCACGGATGGCCGACACCGCTCAGCTCCTTCTCTCGAGGATGAAGTCCGCGAGCGCCTGAATCGGCTCGGCACGCTCACCGAGCGGCGCGAGCGCATGCTTGGCCTCCGCGATCAGCGTGCGCGCCTTCGCGCGGGATGCTTCGAGACCGTGATGGGCGGGATACGTGGCCTTCTGCTGCTGCTCGTCTTTCCCGGCCGTCTTCCCGAGCTGTTCCGTGCTGCCTTCCACGTCGAGGATATCATCCACGATCTGGAAGGCGAGCCCGAGCGGCTCGCCACACGCGCGGACGGCGGCGAGCTGGGCCGGCGTCCCGCCTGCGATCAAGGCCCCCGCGCAGAGCGACGCGCGGATGAGCGCCGCCGTCTTGTGCGTGTGGATGTAGTCGAGCGTCTCCGCGCTGACCGCCTTGCCCTCCGACTCGATGTCGACCACCTGCCCCCCGACCATGCCGTCGGTGCCCGCGGCGTCCGCGATGTCGGAGACGAGCGTGGCGACGATGCGCGCGTCGCCGGTGCGCGCGCCGTTCAGCGCGATCAGCTTGAGGGCCAGCGTCAGGAGCGCGTCGCCCGCGAGGATGGCGATCGCCTCGCCGAACACTTTGTGGTTGGTGAGACGCCCGCGCCGGTAGTCGTCGTTGTCCATCGCGGGCAGGTCGTCGTGGATCAGCGAGTACGTGTGGATCAGCTCCAACGCGCACGCGGCCTCCATCACCTGCTCGGCGCGGCCGCCGACGGCCTCCGCGCCCGCGATGACGAGGATCGGTCGCAGACGCTTGCCGCCCGCCTGCACGCTGTAGCGCATGGCGCGGGGGAGCGTGGGCGGCGGAGCGTCCGGCGGCGGCAATACGCGGTCGAGGGCCTGGTCGATCAGGACGAGGCGCGCCTCGAGGTAGGCCTTGAGGTCGAACGGGCTCATGGCTCCTCGTCGGTGGGGCCGGCGAAGGGGCGCGTCCCGAGCGCGCCGCTCTCGTCCTTCGCCAGGATCTCGATGCGTCGCTCCGCGTCCTCGAGGTAACGTCCGCAGTGACGCGAGAGCGCCACGCCTTCCTCGAAGACCTTCAACGACTCCTCCAGCGGCAAGTTGCCGGATTCCAGCGCGGCCACGATCTCCTCGAGCCGCGCCAGGCAATCCTCGAACTTGAGGTCGCTCATTTGACCTCGTGGGGGGCCCCGACAGGGCCCCCCACGCCCCCCAACGTTCGGAGCGCGTCGGGAAACCCGCCGCGCTCCTCAAACAGACGCTTGGTCATCATGCTCCTTCGTCGCGGTCACGCGACAGTCGAGTCGGCCCTCGTGCAAGAGCACTTCCACGTCCTCGCCCGCCCGGATCTGACGCGCGCTCCGTACGATTCTTCCGTCGGGGGTGCGCGTGAGGCTGTAGCCGCGCGCGAGGACGGCGAGCGGCGACAGCGAATCCAGACGGCCGGCCGTCACGCCGAAGCGATGACGGCCCGTCTCGAGCATGCTCGACATTTCACCGTGGAGTGACGACTCGAGCCGCTCGTATCGGTGGCGCTCCCGCGTGAGGCGCGCGCGCGGACTGCCCGCGCGCAGGCCCGCCGTCGCCAGCTCGACGCGATGGGCGGCGCGGCGCACGAGCGCGTCCAGGGCATGATGGAAGCGGGCGCGCGCGTCGTCCACCCGGCGGTGCCAGTCACGCAGCGGCCGCGCCGGGTCCGTGAGCACGCGGCGGGTCGCGAGCGCTTCCACGCGCTGCCGCTCGTGCTCGAGACGCCGCCCCATCGCGCGGCGGAGACGGTGGGTCAGATCCGCCACGCTCTCCACGATCGCCTGCTTCTCGCGCACGACCAGCTCCGCGGCGGCGGACGGCGTCGGCGCGCGCAGGTCCGCCACGAAGTCGGAGATCGTGACGTCGACCTCGTGGCCGACGGCGGAGATGATCGGCGCCTTCGACGCCACGATCGCGCGCGCCACCACTTCTTCGTTGAACGCCCACAGATCCTCGAGGGAGCCGCCGCCGCGTCCCACGATGATGACGTCGACGTCGCCGAGCGCGTTGAGGTCGCGGATGCCCTGGGCGATCTCCTCCGCGGCGTCGTCCCCCTGCACGCGGGCCGGCGCGAGGACGATGTGGAGCTCGCCGAAGCGGCGGCCGATCACTCGCAGCATGTCCCGGATGGCGGCGCCCGAGGGTGAAGTCACGATGCCGATCGTGCGCGGGAAGCGCGGCAGCGCGCGCTTGCGGCCTTCGTCGAAGAGCCCCTCCGCGGCGAGGCGCGCCTTGAGCTGCTCGAAGGCGAGCTGGAGCGCGCCGAGGCCGCGCGGCTCCAGCAGCTCGACGACGAGCTGATATTCGCCGCGCTGCGGGTAGACTTCCACGCTGCCCATCGCGAGGACATGCAGGCCATCGCCCGGCTCGAAGCGGATCCGGCGCGCGCGGTTCTTGAACAGGACGGCGCGGAGCTGAGCGCTTCCGTCCTTCAGCGTGAAGTACGCGTGGCCGGAGCCGTAGACTTTGAAGTTCGAGATCTCGCCCTCGACCCACACGACGGGGAACCGCTCCTCGAGCAGGGCCCGCAGCTTCTCAGTCAGCTCGGAGACGGTCAGGACGGAGCGGGTATCAGACATGCGTGCCCGACGCCCCCCTCCGAGCTGCGTCGAGGGTGTTCTTCATGAGCATGGCGATGGTCATCGGCCCGATCCCGCCCGGGACCGGCGTGATCGCGTGCGCGACCCTCTCCACCGACGCGAAATCGACGTCGCCCGCGAGCTTGCCGCTGTCGAGGCG